>JAFYWE010000215.1 GCA_017558165.1 Bacteroidaceae bacterium | reverse complement strand
TACAGAAAGCAAGACCGATAACCATCGCAATTGCTACAAGGGCCATAAACTCAGCACCACCCTCGATGAACTTTGTCTTGATAGTCTTGTGAACACCAGCAAGACCCTCCTCCTCAGCTACCTGAACTGGTGCCTCAGCTGCGGGCTCCTCAACTGCTGGCTCCTCAGCTACTACAGAATCACTTGTTACAGCAGCTGAATCAACAGCCTCTGTCTGCTGAACATTGTTAACCTCCTCAGTTTGTGCAGCAACCTGAGCTGTACCTAACAAACCCAAAACTGCAACGATTGCAAAAAGTTTTTTCATTGTGTGTAATTTTTTAGATTAATATTTTGTAAGTTAATTATCTTCAATACAATAACTGCGGAAAGAGGGGGATTCGAACCCCCGATACGCTTTTGGCGTATACACGCTTTCCAGGCGTGCCTCTTCAACCACTCGAGCACCTTTCCCCACTTAGGCTATAGCTATTCGGGTGCAATTTACAACAATTTTTGTAAACAGCACTCTATTTCACGGCAAAAGTAACTTTTTTTTTCAAATCAATAAAGATTTCTAAAGAAAATGATTTCAACAAAAACGAAAAAACAAAATTATAAGTTTTTTTAACACTTAATGATGGATGAATATTGAAAAGATGTTGCCGGTGAGCCGCCACCTTATTAAATAATTAGCTATTTTTGCAATAACATTACAACATGATGGAAAAGAAAGGAAGAAGCATATATGGTCAAATGCTTGACGCCGTAAACCCATACCGTTGGATTACAGGTACAAGGAATCTCATGTTCGACAATGGGATTCTTGAAAGCCGCAGTTTCCCGATTGCCACGATATGCATCGGGAACATCTCAGTAGGTGGTACGGGCAAGACACCGCATACCGAATACCTCATAGAACTGTTACAAAACAACCACAGCATTGCAGTACTCAGCCGTGGCTACGGACGCAAGAGTAAGGGCTATGTAAAGGCAGACGGAGTAACACAGATGCCACAGATAGGTGACGAACCGTTCCAGATAAAGAACAAATACCCCGACATATCTGTTGCAGTATGTGAGAAGCGTGTAACAGGTATAGAAAGACTAACATCCGAAATCAAAGGCCTCGATGTGATACTGCTCGACGATGCCTACCAGCACCGATATGTAAAGGCGGGGCTGAACATATTGCTAATAGACAGCAACCGCCCCATCTGGCAGGATCGCGTATTGCCATTCGGACGATTACGCGAGACCATCGCTGGCATAAGACGGGCCGATGTTGTGATAATGACAAAATGCGACGGCATCACCGAGGACGAAAAGAGATGGTGCAGCAATTACATAAAGGGCTGGAAGGATACACCTGTATTCTTCTCAAGAATGAGGTACGGCGACTGCTACCCACTGTTCAAGGAGGCGAGCGCACCAGGAAAGTACGAGAGAGCAAAGGAGGTGTTGCTAGTGACCGGAATTGCCAAGCCTGAGCCGTTACGTGCCGAGTTGGCGAGCCGCGGAGCAAAGGTGACACTGATGCAGTTCGGCGACCACCACAACTTCTCCACAGCCGACCTCGACGGCATAGCGGCACGTTTTGAGGCCATCGAGGAGAAGGACAAGGTGATAGTGACTACCGAGAAGGACGCCACACGTCTGTTGCAACGCACCGACCTTGCACAGAGCATAAGGGAGAACATCCACGTGATGCCAATCAAGGTCGAGATACTGGGAGATGAAGAGGAAGTGTTTAACAAAATAGTTGAGGAGTATGTTACAGAAAATTCAGGAAACAGCAGAATTTTTAAAGAGTAGGATGAACTCTGCGCCCGAGACAGCCATCATTCTTGGTACAGGTCTCGGCAGCCTTGTGAACGAGATTACCGACAAGTATGAGATAGAATACAAGGATATCCCGAACTTCCCGCTTTCAACCGTGGAAGGCCACTCCGGCAAACTCATTTTCGGCAAGTTGGGCGACAAGGAGATAATGGCAATGCAGGGACGTTTCCATTTCTACGAGGGATACTCCATGAAGGAGGTGACATTCCCTGTACGTGTGATGCGTGAGCTTGGCATCAAGACACTCTTTGTATCGAACGCCGCCGGAGGCATGAACCCAGGATTCATCATCGGCGACCTCATGATAATTACCGACCACATAAACATGTTCCCCGAGCATCCGTTACGAGGCAGGAACATCCCCTACGGCGACCGCTTCCCCGACATGAGCGCCGCCTATGACAAGGAACTTATAGCCAAGGCTAAGGAAATTGCCGCCGAAAAGGGCATACGCGTTGTCGAGGGCGTTTACCTTGGCACACAGGGCCCAACATTCGAGACTCCGGCCGAGTACCGCATGTTCCACCGCATGGGCGGTGACGCGGTAGGAATGTCCACTGTACCCGAGGTCATCGTGGCACGCCACTGTGGCATCAGAGTGTTCGGCATCTCGGTTATAACAGACCTTGGCGTGGAGGGCATTGTAGTAGAGTGCAGCCACGAGGATGTACAGAAGGCCGCCGACGAGGCACAGCCCAAGATGACAACAATTTTCCGCGAAATAATAAACAGAGCATAAAACACATATGAACACGACAAAACGCACAGAAATCTCCTCTTTGGGAGAGTTCGGACTCATCGAAAGACTCACCAAGGAACTGACAACCAACAACAAGGAGACAATAAAGGGAGCTGGTGACGACGCCGCCGTACTGCAGTTCGGCAATGACGAAGAGGTATTGGTAAGCACCGACCTGTTGATGGAGGGTGTACACTTCGACCTCACCTATTTCCCGTTGAAGCACCTAGGTTACAAGGCTGTTGTCGCAAACATCTCGGACATCTACGCAATGAACGGTACCCCAAAGCAAATTACCGTTTCCATTGCCCTCAGCCGCAAGTTCTGCATTGAGGACGTGGAGGAGCTCTACTCCGGCATAAGACTCGCCTGCGAACAGTACGGTGTGGACATCGTGGGCGGTGACACATCATCATCACTCACAGGCCTTGCCATAAGCATAACAGCCATAGGCACAGCACCAAAGGGCACTGTTGTAAAGCGCAACGGAGCAAAGGAGACCGACCTCATATGCGTCACAGGCAACCTCGGAGCCGCATACATGGGACTGCAGTTGCTTGAGCGCGAGAAGATTGCCACTGCCGGCAAGGACATCCAGCCCGATTTCCAGGGCAAGGAGTACATCCTTGAGCGCCAGCTCAAGCCCGAGGCACGCCGCGAGATAATAGAGAAACTGCGCGAGGAGGGCGTGAAGCCTACTTCCATGATAGACGTCAGCGACGGTCTCTCATCGGAACTCATGCACATCTGCCGTCAGAGCGGTGCAGGATGCCGCATCTACGAGGAGCGCATCCCCATCGACTACCAGACAGCCATAATGGCCGAGGAGCTCAACCTCAACGTGATCACCTGTGCGCTGAACGGTGGCGAGGACTTCGAGTTGCTGTTCACCGTCCCCATTGCCGACCACGAGAAGGTTGCAGCCATGAAGGATGTACGCGTCATCGGCCACATCGTAAGCGAGAGCATGGGACTCGCCCTCATCACACGCGACGGTGTGGAGATGGAGCTGAAGGCACAGGGCTGGACACCAAAGGCCGAGTAACGCCACACGCACCATGATCTCCACACATTCGTACAGGCACTATTCCTGCTTACGGGCACCGTAGCATTGCTTGCATCACTGCTCAACTGGGAGTGGTTCTTCACTGCAGACAACGCCAGTTTCCTTGTAAAGCGTCTGGGACGCAACGGCGCCCGATGGGCATACGGAGTAATTGGAACAGTTTTCATAGCAGCAGCAATCTATTTCTACTGCCAGATAGAGAACCTATAATAAGAGAACCGGCGATT
>JAFYWE010000214.1 GCA_017558165.1 Bacteroidaceae bacterium | reverse complement strand
TCGTTGTTTTTTATATTCAAAAATGTCTGTTTTCTTCTTTTTCCCGGTTACGTAGCCCGCTACGCGCCCTACAAAAAATAATAAAACACCCTATTTTTGCTCTATAAAAAACTTAACGATATAAATTTAAACAGCTTCTTAAATCCTTACGGAAATTTTTCACTCCTCCTTAACACCAACCGACTCGTCAACAGAGTCCGCCGCAACGTCTGTGTCGCCACCATCGTCCGAAACGGTATCGGTTGCATCGACATCATCTGCTACATCCGCCTGTTCCTCTGCCACGTCATTTACCTCATCATTTGCTTCAGCAGGTTCCGCACTCTTGGTCTTTACGACAGCGCGCACCTCCTTGGGATTCAGCACCTCTGCTATGACAAGAGAGGTAATATCAACACCTGCGCTCGGATTCACGAAACGTAGCTGGACCACGTCGCTGTCAAAGGCAAACGAAAGTCCATGACGGAGGCACACGCGCACAAGCGCGGCATCAACAGCCGCATTATGTGGTGCAAGGAGCGAGTCCTTTGCCTGCTTGAGCCAGCCAGAGAGTTGCTTGCGGAAAACGACACTGTTGTCCACCATCTGCTGCAACTCCTTCTGCCTCTTGCGGAGAATGAGCTCAGGGAAATCCTGCTGCCCGTCAAGGAATGCCACATACTTACGTGTCAGCTCATGCTCGTTGCGTTCGATCTCCTCCTCGCAACGCAGCTTGAGTGCTTCATACTCGGCCATTGACTGCTGGTAGCCCGGTACGCTCTCAAGAGCCTTACCATGGCTGTAAAAACCGAACTTGTCCTGCGCTGTCAACAATAGCGGTGACAGCATCAATATCAACAATATCTTGCGCATATCGACAATTTTACCTTTCTGCTACAGGGCAAAGAGCCCATGATTATAAATAAAATAGAGGGGGACCATACAATCCCCCACTATCAACGTATCTTACAATTACTTTACAACAGCGCTTGCAGGGATACCGAGCTTTGTGCGGACCTTCATAGTAACATCCTCACACAGAGTCTTGCTTACGTATGGCATACCACCAGCGAGGTCGTAGATGCAAACGTAACCACCGTCGCGGCCTACTGCATCAAGAGCATCGCGAAGCTTTGTCTGGATAGCAAGCATCTCCTCCTGCTCAGCCACAGCGAGCTTCTGCTGTACCTCCTGACCGAACTGCTGAAGGCGCTGCTCCATCTGAAGCAACTCCTCATAACGACGCTTGAGGATGCTCTCGGGAACTGAATCCTGCTGAAGCTTCTCGAACTCTGTACCCTTCTTCTCGAGCTCTGTACGCATTCCGTTGAACTCAGCAGCATATGTCTTCTCGAGGTCCTGGATCTTCTGCTGTGCCTTTGCGAACTCAGGCATCAACTGAATCAACTCTCCAGAGTTCACATAACCGAACTTCTGTGCGAGCATGCTCATAGGAGCAAGCAACATGATCAAAATCAAAATCTTTTTCATCTTTCTTCTAATTTTATATTAAACATTTGATTATCTGCATATCAATCGGCATAACCGAGCTTTGTGAGCACCTCACCGCTTATATCTATCGACGGTGATGCATAGATGATGCTTACGGCCGAAGCGCGGTCAATGACCATGGTATACTTCTTTACCTCACATATTTCCTTGACGGCATTGTATATCTCGTCCTGGATAGGCGCCATAAGGCTCTCACGCTTCTTATAGAACTCGCCCTGAGGACCGAAATAGTGGCGTTTGAGCTCACTTGCCTCTTTTTCCTTGGCAAGTATCTCATCCTCACGCTTGGTGCGCTGCTCATCGGACAGGAAGGCCGACTCGCTCTGGTACTTCTTGTACATGGCCTCTGCCTCGAGCACGATCTCGTCAATCTCACCCTGCCAGCGCTTTGACTGCTGGTTGAGCTGCTCGTTGGCACGCTCATAGGCCGGGATATTCTTTAGGATATACTCCATATCGACAAGCGCGAACTTCTGCGCCTGGGCAGTCACAAGGGCCATACATGCAACCGCAATGACAAAAAACAATCTTTTCATAGCCAATACTCATTAAATGGTTAGAACTCCTGTCCCAATATGAAGTGGAAGTGGCTTCCGCTATACTGTGACGAACCGAACACATTATCAAAACCGTAAGCCCAGTCAAGACCCACGAGACCGATCATCTGCAGATAGATACGTACACCTACACCGGCACTGCGCTTGAGGTCGAAAAGGTTAAACTTTGAAGCATCGGCCCATGCGTTACCGCCCTCTACAAACGCCAGACCATAGATTGTTGTAGAGCTCTGCAACATGAATGGGAAACGGAGCTCAAGGCCAAGTCGTGTATAGGCATAGCCCTCATAGCCATAAGGTGTAAGGCTACCGTTCTCATATCCACGCAATGCAATCATATCGGTCGCATAGTTGTATGAGTAACCGCTCATACCGTCACCACCCACATAGAATGTCTCGAAAGGTGACTTCTTGTTCTTGTCATAGCTGCCGAGGATACCGAAATCGGCACGTGTCATGAGCACAAGGTTGTGCTTGCCCTCGGTGAGCGAGGTATATGTCTTGCTACGGAACTTTATCTTGTAGTACTCAATCCATCTGTGCTTGTCACGCAACTCATCCTTGTACGATGGGCTGCTTGAGCTCTTTGCCAGGTTTGCATAGTCCTTACCGTCCCACATTGAATACGGCGGTGTAGCCGATGCCATAAGCGAGAACTCCGAACCCTCACGCGGGAAGAGCGGGTTCATGATGGTGCTGCGGCCAAGTGTCAATGTCAGGTTGATATTGTTACAGTTACCGTCTGTGATAAGGAAGTACTGCCAATCCTTGAGCGAGTACATCTGATAGTTGAGCTCGGCCGACAATGAGAAGTTGTCATCGGGCCACTGCAGACGACGTCCCCAACCTATTGAGACACCATACATTCTTATATACTTGTCAGGATCGTAATATGACGACATGTTATTGTAGCCATAACCGTTGTAGTTACCGTAACCATACAGATAGTTGGCATAGTTGTTATAGTATGCCGAGTTGTAGTAGCTGTCGGCAACGTCGGTCTGCATTGACATGAACGCCGATACAGAGAATGAGTTAGGACGCTTACGACCGAACCATGGATCGAAGAACGACACGCTGTATGACTGATAGTAACTACCGTTTGACTGCGCGCTCAAGGTAAGTGTCTGTCCATCGCCCTGAGGAATGAATCCACGACGCAGAGCCTTTTTCTTGAACATGTTACGCATAGAGAAGTTCGTAAACTTCAACGACAGCTTACCTATCACACCAGTCTGTCCCCAACCGGCAGAGACCTCTATCTGGTCACTGCTCTTTGTCTGGAGCTTCCAGTTCATGTCTACAGTACCGTTCTGCTGATTGGGAACCACACCCGGATCAATGGCCTCGGGGTCGAAGTGTCCCATATTGGCAATCTGGCGCCAAGAGCGCTCAAGAGCCTCCATTGAGAAAAGGCTACCAGGCAGAGTGTAAAGCTCACGACGCACGACCTCCTCGTACAGACGGTCATTACCCGATATCTTTACCCTGTTGATTGTTGCCTGCACACCCTCAACGAGACGCAGTTCAAGATCAACAGAATCATTCTCGATGCGTGCCTCGGCCGGTATCACATTGAAGAACACGTAACCCTCATTGAAATAGAGGTTCTTTACCGCGTCCTCATCATCGAACAGACGTTTCTCGAGCTCCTTCTGGTTATACACGTCACCCGCCTTCATACGGAGCGCATAATCAAGGAACGATGTCGAGAAGACACTGTTACCGACCCACTTTATACTGCGGATATAGTATTTGTTACCCTCCTCAATACCAAGATATATATCGACGCTGCTGTCATCGTACATGACCACACTGTCCTTGACAATGCGTGCATCGCGGTAACCCTGCTCGCTGTATCGGTCAAGAATCTTCTCCTTGTCCTCGGCATAGCGTTCCTCGGTAAATTTCTTCGAACGGAAAATAGCATGCCAGAAATTGTCGAGACGGGTCTTCTCGCGTGTCTTCTTCATGGCATACCTTACTTTCTTGTCGGTAAGGGTGTTTGCACCTTCTAGATATATACGGTGTACCTTTATCTTGTCCTTCTTGTCAATCTGCACATCCACGATGACACGGTTGTCACCTGTCACATCGGGACGCTGCACAACCTTGATATCGGCATTCTTGTAACCTTTCTCATCATAGTAGTTCTTGATGATCTTCTTCGCACGGTCAATGATATCCGGCGTAATCTGGTTACCCTTAAGGATACCGATCTTCAATTCAAGGTCCTCTTTATCGCTCTTCTTGACACCAAGAATATTGAGCTGCGACACACGAGGACGCTGGTTCAATGCTATACCTATATATATATCATCACCCTTGATACTGTCGGCCGTAACTATGACATCTTCAAAAAGGCCATGCTTCCAGAAACGCTTGATAGCGTCTGTAACGGCATCGCCAGGCACAGATATGACATCACCTACAGAAAGTCCCGATATTCCAATCACCACCGCTGGCTCAAGGTTATCGACACCGGAGAGATTGATTCCCGCAATCCTGTACTTGGGCGGATTATTGGTATAAAGTATTGTAGGCTTTTCTATTGTCTGCTGCGCCGATGCCCCCACTGCGCAGGCTGCAACAAGTGCCAGCAGCAATATTCTCAAAGAGTGGATATATCTCATCTTCTTCAGTTTTATCATCTATTTTCCTCATTAGTAACCTGTTCACCGGTCAAGCCATAGCGACGCTGACGATGCTGATACTCGTATACGGCCTTATGAAGCTCCATATTATCGAACTCAGGCCACAGCACATCTGTAAAATAGAGCTCGGAATAGGCAGCCTGCCACAGCAGGAAGTTACTCAAGCGTACCTCCTTGCCCGTGCGGATGAGCAAATCGGGATCGGGCATGAAGTTTGTTGTAAGCTCCTGTGATATTGCCTGTTCATTGATATCCTCAAGAGCAATTTCGCCGGCCTTTGCCTTGCGCGCCAATGTACGCACAGCCTCCGTGATTTCCCATTTTGCAGAGTAGCTAAGAGCAAGCACAAGAGTCATACGGTCATTGCCCGACGTACGCTCGATACACGCCTCAAGACGCTCAAGCACGTTCTGTGGCAAGAGACTGGTATCACCGATAACCCTGAGGCCTACATTATTCTTCATGAAGATCTCTTCCTCTATCTGCTCAAAAAGCAAAGTCATGAGTGCAGCCACCTCTGCCGCAGGACGGTGCCAGTTCTCGGTAGAGAAGGTATACAGCGTCAGGTATCTCACGCCCATACGTGCACAATCCTCGACAATGTTACGCACTGTAACGACTCCGGCCTGATGCCCTTCGGAACGTTTCTTACCACGCAGCTGGGCCCAACGACCGTTACCATCCATAATTATCGCAATGTGCTGCGGTATATTGTTACGGTCAACCAGTTCAATGTAGTTCATAGTCACTAATTCTAATTATTGCATTTCCTGTATTTAGGAGATAAATCATAAGTCACTGATATCGACAGGAAAGAGTAGCTGTCCTTGTTCTTAAGGCCACTGCTCTTGACTCCATAAGGGTCATTGAGAAGTGGAGCTGTCTCTTTTGTGACATCAAGGTCGTCACTCAACGCAAAGCGGAATGACAACTCGCACCCGAGGTTCAGGCGTGGAGCAATCTTATACTTCACACCAAGGCCTACAGGCAGGTTCAACGCAAACACGGCGTTCAGCGGTTTCGGCGCAAACGTGACACCGGTACCGGCAAAGAAATATGGCACCAGACAACGGGAGCCCTTGTAGCCCGAGCCATCGCCATAGGCAAAGAAATGGCATTCGTACTGCACTCCCAGGTCATATATCGTACGCGAGAAATCAACGTCGCCGCCAGGGAAACGATTATCAAGACCGGCTGTACTGCCTGATATCCCGGCAACTGCCAGGTTCGCCTTCAGCGCCATACGCTGGTTGATATTGTAGCGTCCCACAACACCACCCATCATATTCATATTTTTCATGAGCGTGCTGTAGTTTGCATCTCCATAATAGCTGCAGCCACCCAACATCACACCAAGCTCATAACGGTATTCGAGTTCATCGGCACGTACGCCAGTCGCCAGGCACAACATCATTGCACCAAGAAAAAGACCACGTATGAACCCTTTATACCACATATTATCTCTTCTCAAAACCCAAACGGTTCAGAATGCCTTTCCAGACACCACCATCCGCTCCTGAATTGACAATCCATATAAAATTATCCGAATCGACAGCCACCGCAAAAGGAGCATTGTTTCCCACAAGTTCCTTTGGCAGACGCTGGTAATAACCGGTAGAGATTTTCCACACTATGCCATTGTCCTTCGACACATAGAACGACTTTAAAGCCTCGACAGCGTTGCCGTTCACAGTTCCGGCACCACCCAAGGCATAGAGGAAACCATCGTATCGGATAACCGAAAGCCCGGAGAGGGAAGGACATGTGTATGAACTGCCCTCATTGCTGTACTTTGTCCATCTTGACTCAGTAGAGAGCCTGCTCCACACAACCGCTTCACCAGCCTTGTCTGCTGTCGCATAGCCCACAAGCATATAACGGATTATACCCTTATTGTGAGCCATTGGGTACGAAGAGAGAGAAACGCCATAAAGCGGGAAACCCTCAGGCAACGTCCCGTTCACGACAAAGGTCACACCATCTTCGCTGGACAGGATACCATTGTCGCCGGCAATCCATATTTTTCCATCCTCGTCCGAGGCGCCTACAATAGCAACGGCACCGGTCGCAGTCGCGGCAACAGTCCAATCGGCTCCATTGAGCGAAGTATACACATTACCGCCCGCTACAGCATATAACGCACCGCGGAACAGCTGTATAGTAGCCAGGTCCGCATCGGCAGGCAAACCGTCAATAGCCACAGTGCTCCATTCAGGAGTACCCTCCACATCGGTAGAAGCGACTGCTGCTACACCCTCACTGTTCTTGCCGAAGAGATACATCACACCATTGGCCTCAATGGCACGCTCAGGAACAACAGCGTCTACAGCGGGATACTTGTTCCACACCATCAACTCCGGATTGACCTGATGCACATTCACCCTTACAGTATAGTCTTTGTAATACTCGGCATCACCGGAATAGACACGCACCTTACGGGGAGATGTAAAATCAATTGA
>JAFYWE010000213.1 GCA_017558165.1 Bacteroidaceae bacterium | reverse complement strand
TCGAGCAGGCGCTTTGCAATGTCGAGCGTTGTAACGCCGGTTGACTTGTCGAGCAGGCCATCGAACACGAACTCATGCTTGCACACTCCCTCAATCGGCAGGTAATACTCGCCCTTGAGCGACTCCTTCACGTAGTTTGCGTTGAGCACGGCAAGCGGGCCTACCATCTTCACATTCTCACGTCCAAGGGTGAGGATATATGTATATGCCCTCAACAGCACGCCGAAGTTACCGAGGAAGTTTGATACATAGCCTGCCGATTTCTCATCTGTATCGATGTAGAACTTGCCACTGGCATCCTTCTTCACCTGCGGGTTGGGCAACAATGCCTCAAGACCGGCACGTACACCAACTGGGCCGTCACCTGGGCCACCGCCACCGTGAGGTGTAGAGAATGTCTTGTGAAGGTTGATGTGCATGATGTCAAAGCCCATATCGCCTGGACGGCACTTACCGAGCACTGCGTTGAGGTTTGCTCCATCGTAGTAGAGCAAGCCACCGCACTCATGTACAAGGCGCGCAATCTCAGGAATCTCGGTCTCAAAGATACCGAGCGTGTTAGGATTGGTCATCATGATGCCGGCCACGGTATCATCGAGCAACGGCTTGAGGTCCTCAACGTCAACGGTTCCGTTGGCTGTTGACTTCACCTCAACAATCTGAAGACCGCACACGGCGGCACTTGCAGGGTTGGTACCGTGGGCGCTGTCGGGCACAATCACCTTTGTACGCTTGAGGTCACCGCGCTGCTCATGGTATGCACGCATGATCATAAGACCAGTAAGCTCGCCATGCGCACCTGCGTATGGGTTCAGCGTGAAGGCGGCAAGACCGCTCACCTCGGCAAGCGACTCGGCAAGGTTGTAATATACCTCAAGGGCGCCCTGCGCAGCCTCTACCGGAGCGGCCGGGTGCAGACGTGCGAACGACGGCAATGCGCTTATCTCCTCGTTGATGCGGGGGTTGTACTTCATTGTACAGCTACCGAGCGGGTAGAAGCCTGTATCGACACCGAAGTTCTTGTTCGAGAGGTTGGTGTAGTGACGTACAACATCAAACTCGGTAACCTCGGGGAGCTCGGGGGCCGACTGGCGCTTGAGGGAATCGGGCAACTGGCACATGCAGTGCTTCTCCTTCAGTTCATTCTTTGGAAGAGAATATCCTACCCTGCCCTCCTTTGAGAGCTCGAATATCAATCTGTCATAATTGCGTATCATAGTATATCCTCCTTATATTAAATGTTATTCACTATTTCAACGAACTTGTCCATCTCGGCCTTGGTACGCTGCTCTGTCACGCAGACAAGCAGGGTATCATCGGCAATGCGTACACCACCCAGGATGCCCTCGGCAACAAGCGCGGCAAGCACGCTCTCCACCGGAACCGTTGTCTTCACTGCGAACTCATTGAAGAACGGCTTGTCATACGCCATTGAGCATTTGCCCGTAGCCACAAGCTGCTCGGCAAGGTAATGCGCACCACTGTATGAGAGTGAGCAGGCCTCCTTGAGACCCTTGTTACCCATCACTGACATATAGATGGTGACATAGAGAGCCATGAGCGACTGGTTTGAGCAGATGTTGCTGTTCGCCTTTTCGCGACGGATATGCTGCTCGCGTGCCTGCAATGTAAGCACGAATGCACGCTTGCCGTCAACATCGGTTGTAGCACCGACTATGCGACCTGGAAGCTTGCGCACGTGGGTATTGGTGCAGGCAAGATATCCAACATATGGACCGCCATAGGTCATTGGGATACCAAGTGACTGCGCATCGCCACAGGCGATGTCGGCACCCCACTCTGCTGGGCTCTTGAGCACCGCAAGGGTCGACAGTTTGGCATTCATCACAAACTGCGCCTTCTTGGCGTGGCACATGTCGGCAACACCGCTGTAGTCCTCTACGATACCGTAGAAGTTGGGCTGTGCAAGGATTACACCTGCCACGTCATCGGCAGCAAGCTTTGCCTCAAGATCGGCAAGGTCAGTAACACCATCCTTCTCGGCAATGGTCTCCACGACAACACCCTGGTACTTTGCGTACGTCTCGACAACGCGCTTTACCTTGGGGTCGATTGTTGCCGAAACAAGAACCTTGTTGCGTTTCTTGGCAATGGACACACACATCATCATGGCCTCGGCTGTAGCGGTAGTACCGTCATACATTGAGGCGTTTGTAACGTCCATTCCCGTGAGTTCGCAAATCATTGACTGGTACTCGAAGATATACTGCAGAGTACCCTGCGAGATCTCGGGCTGGTAAGGGGTGTATGCTGTAAGGAACTCGCCACGTGAGATTATAGGCGCAATCACCGATGGCGAATAGTGGTCCTCGACACCGGCACCCGCAAAGCACACAAGGTTGCTGTTGCGCTTGCCCAGTGCCTCAAAGAAATTGCGTATTTCAACCTCGGACATAGCCTCGGGCAGGTTGAACTCGCGGTTGAACAGCAGTTGTTGCGGAATCTCACCGAAGAGCTCGTCCATGGACTTCACCCCGGCAACAGCAAGCATCTGCTGGATATCCTGTTGGGTATGAGGAAAATATTTCATGACTAAAAGGTGAAAGTAATCATGTTAGAAATACATTGGGAATGGATAAAAAGATGAAGTTCAAGGCTTGCGAAGCCCGTAAACCCGCAGTTTACAGATAGTAAATGAGGACTTTACGGGCAAGCATAACGCCGAAATTCACTTTTTAGTCATTTCCAACAATCACTCGCCGATAGCAGCCTTATACGCCTCAGCACCCATCAGGTTCTCAACCTCTGAAGGGTCAGAAAGCTGTACCTTGATGATCCAGTTTGCGTATGGGTCACTGTTAACAAGCTCAGGGCTGTCATTGAGAGCCTCGTTGACCTCGACTACAGTACCGCTTACAGGAGAGATGAGGTCGCTGGCAGCCTTAACGCTCTCAACGGCACCGAAATCCTCGCCTGCTGTCACCTCGTCGTCAACCTCTGGCATATCAACATACACCACGTTACCGAGCTCGTGCTGTGCATAATCGGTAATACCTACATAGCCGTACTCACCCTCTACCTTAACATACTCGTGTGACTCAGCGTAATAGAGTCCTTCCAAAATTGTGCTCATAATAAATCTGTTTAATGGTTAGTTATAAAGTTCTTTAGTTTTTTACATCAATACTTTTCAGAGATTCCTCGTCACTCCGCTCCATCGGGATGACATAATTATGAAATTGTCATTTCGAACCGCAGGGAGAAATCTTTTCCAAATTTACTTCTTGTAGTTCTTGTCATAGAAACGTTTCTTGGTAACGACGCCAGGGAATACCTTCTTGCGGATGCGTACGGCAACCTCGGTATCAAGCTTGGCGTACTCGATGTCTACCATGGCCATACATACGCTCTTTCCTGTTGAGATTGAGTTGTAGCCTGTGGTAACGACACCTACTACCTTGCCGTCGGCCTCTACCTCGTAACCATGACGTGGAATGGCCTTGTCCTTGAGCTCAATGCCAACAATCTTGCGCTTGAGACCCTCGGCCTTCTGTGCTGCAAGTGCATCACGGCCGATGAACTCCTTGTCCAGCTTAGCGAACATTCCCAAGCCCGCCTCAAGAGGAGTAATCTCATCGGTGAGCTCATCGCCATACAATGGAAGACCTACCTCAAAGCGCAGAGTATCGCGACAGCCAAGACCGCAAGGCTTCACCTCGCCACTGCCTACAAGCTTGTCCCAAACCTCATTGGTGAATGCATGCGATGCATAGATCTCGAAACCGTCCTCGCCTGTGTAGCCTGTGCGGCTGATGATGATTGTCTCGCCGGCACACTCAACCTCCTTGCATGTGTAGAAGGCAAGCTCACTGCACTGCAGGCCGAGCACGCGCTCGATGATTTCCTCGGTCTTTGGGCCCTGGACAGCGACCTCGCCGTACTGCTCGCTCTGGTTCTCTACCACAACGTCAAAGTCCTTTGCATGCTCCATAATCCAAGCCACATCCTTGTCAATGTTCGATGCATTGATAACGAGGAAATAGCGCTGTGGAGCCATCTTGTACACCAACAGGTCATCAACGACACCGCCAGTTGGATGGCACATCATTCCGTAGAAGATCTTGCCATCTGGGGCATCGGTAATATCATTGGTGAAGATATGGTTCACGAATTTCTCACTCTCGGCACCGGTAACAAGCACCTCACCCATGTGCGAGACGTCAAAGATACCGCACGCCTGACGCACGGCATTGTGCTCATCGACGATGTTTGTATACTGGATTGGCATATCAAACCCGCCGAACGGGCTTATA
>JAFYWE010000212.1 GCA_017558165.1 Bacteroidaceae bacterium | reverse complement strand
TGAGGGGTTAACAGAGGAACACTTAAGTTCTTTAATTCTACCTTAAAATTTTAAGCAATAATATAGGTGTTGACCCAAAAGTAGTTTGTCATACTGAGCGTAGCGAAGTATCTCTATTCAGTGCGCTCTTGAGATCCTTCACATTCGTTCAGGATGACAAGTCTACGCAGAAGATGAAACATTGGTCAACCGCTATATTGTTACCAAATTTTAATCTAAGGAGATTTCCTCCCGCTTGTGCCGGGTAGCCAAAATCTCACTTCACGTCCATCTCCTCGATGAGGTATCCGGCGCCGCCTATGCGGTCAATGACAAAGAGCACGTAGCGTATATCGACCGAGATGTTACGGCAGATAGTTGGGTCGAACTCGATGTCACTCATGGTAGAGCGCCATGTGCGGTCGAAGTTGATACCGATGAGCTCACCCTTGCCGTTGAGGACAGGTGAACCTGAGTTACCGCCCGATGTGTGGTTCGATGCCAGGAAGCACACAGGCACGCTCTTCTTGCCGTTCTGTGTGATGGCCCAGCGTCCGTAGTCCTTGCTCTTGTATGTGTCGCGCAGTGATTGTGGTATGTCATAGTCATAGATGTTTGGATTGTCCTTAGCGATGATACCGTCTATGGTGGTGAGGTGTGTGTGGTACTCGCCGTCGGCGTTCTCGTAGCCTGTCACTGTACCGTATGCCACGCGCAGTGTGAAGTTAGCATCGGGGTAGAAGGCACGCTCATTGTCAAACTCCCGCAACGCCTTCATATATGTGCGGTACCACTTCTCAATGGCAGGCACGTTGCTAAGGTTGCGGTATGCATAGTCGCGGTTCTTCAGGAGTGCGTCGGCAAACCAGCCCACGAACTGCACCATGGGATCAGCCGCAATCTTCTCCTTTGTCAGCGGGTACTCGGTAAAGAGCAGTGTGTTGTCGAATATATTATCCACTACAGCCTCGGCACTACCGTGCTTTGCCAATGCCTCGGCAAGCTGTGCAGGCAGGTTCTCCTTTGGCATGCGTGCCACATACTCGGCAAGCATACGGCGTGAGATAGCCCTGTCAATTGCCACGTTGTGGTCAGTGAGGTACTTCTCCCTTGCCTCGGCCTGCTTGTCGGCTGTCAGCTTCTCGCCACGCATCTGGCCAAGGTGCAGCCAGTATGCATAGTTGAAGAACTCCATGCCCATGATTGACTCGTTGAAGAGCTCTCTCTCAAAGTAATGCGGGATAACCTCGCTGTATGCAGCGTGCATAGAGTCGAGCAGGTTCGCGTACTGTGGCTTGTCGGCAGCCCATGCCGCGAACTCCGCCTCATACGCTCTCTTCTTCTCGGCGGTGCCCAGACGCTCCAGTCCAAGGCTCTCGCCCTGCCACTTCTTCCATGCGTTGGCAATGTTCGCGTGCTTTGCAGCATATGCAATGCGTGTAGCCACATCCTTTGCCTGTGCCTCGCTGATGATGTCAAGGCGTATTGTGCGCAAGGCAATCTTCATGGGGTTCGCCATCTTTGCCACGTAATCGACAGCGTCGGCGGTCACGTACTCCTGTGTGTTGCCTGGGAAACCGTATATCATTGTGAAGTCACCCTCATCAATACCCTTTGTCGAAACCTCGAAGTGGCGTGCAGGGCGGTAGGGTACATTGTTCTCGGAGTAGTCGGCAGGCTCGTTCTCGGCGTTGGCATATACGCGGAAAATCGAGAAGTCGCCGGTGTGACGTGGCCACACCCAGTTGTCGGTGTCACCACCGAACTTGCCTATCGATGACGGCGGTGTGCCCACAAGGCGCACGTCGCGGTATGTGCGGTATACATACAACATCTGCTGGTTACCGTAGTAGATGGGCTTGATCTCGGCAGTGTAGCCGTTGCCCTCGGTCTCTTTCTCCATGATGCCCTTTGCAGTCTCGCCAGCCGCCAGACGGTCGGTCACATCCTCCATCTTCACGAGCAGGCTCACGGTGAGGCCCGGTACGTGCAACTCCTCGGCGCGTGACTTTGCCCAGTAACCGTCGGTCAGGTAGTCATGCTCAACCGATGAGAGCATCTGGATGGAGCCATAACCGCAGTGGTGGTTGGTGAGCAACAGACCCTCGGACGAGATGAACTCGCCTGTACATCCGCCGCCGAACTGTACCACAGCATCCTTCAGCGATGCCTTGTTGTCGGAGTATATATCATCGGCCTTCAGCTTGAAGCCCATCTTGCGCATCTCCTTGATGCGTTCCTTTATTCTGTTAGGCAACCACATGCCCTCGTCGGCTGTGGCTGTGGTGAGTGTGATGCACGCAAGCGCGCAGAGCATAAGTTTCTTTATCATATCCTATTGTGTGTATTATAATCTGCGAATATACAACAAACGGCCGACATTACGGGGCGTTTGTCAGTTTTTTTTGGTCGTGTATATATAAGGTGTGGGGCGGAGGTGTCTGTCCGTTGCTGCTTTATCTCCTCAGTCACTCCGTGACAGCTCCTCTTGATTACAAACAAGAGGAGCACTGAGTCTTTTGATTTAAATTTAGTCAAATAGATAGCCTGAACTTAAATTCAAGTCCTAAAGTCCTCCTCTTGCTTCAGTAAGAGGAGGTGGCGGCTTAGCCGACGGAGGAGATTTTTTTATTGCTTTAGGACTCCTCAGTCACTCCGTGACAGCTATTGCTCCCCTGTCCTTAGGGGAGCTCCGCGAAGCGGTGAGGGGTTAACAGAGGAGCACCCCGTGGGACCGCTTGCGGTGGAGGAGATTATTAAACCGTCTTTCTTTACATCAAACAGACAACAGATTACATAAACAAATTGCCCGTATGACCTGGTCATACGGGCAATTTGTTTATGTAATAAGGGGCGATTATCTTCTGATAAGTCTGAAGTTCTTGAAGTATACCTGCTGCTCCACGCCGCTCTTGTTTGTGATGCGGAGCTTTGTTGCTGTCTGGCCGCCGAGCTCGTTGCCTGTGTGGATGACAGGGTCAGTGTCTCTGTAGTGCATCAATGCAATCTCCTTCCATGCACCGTTCACGAGTATCTCGAAACGGAAGTGCTGTGCCACGTTGTTTACGCCGAAGTTGAAGTCGAGGCCCTGGAATGTGATTGAGGTCTCGGTCTCGAGTACGAGCTCGCCACCTGCCTGCCAGTTGATTACCTCGTTAGATGGAGTAATCTCGATGACATCGCCGTTGAGCTTGATTGGCAACAATGCAAGCTGTGCCACGGTTGATGTGAGCTTGTATGGGTTGTACTCGGCTGTTGTGTTGAGCTCTGTACCATGGATCTCGTTGTACTTCTCTGTAGCCTGTGCAAAGAGCTTGTTCAATGTAGGCAACATTACCTTTGTGGCAACCTTTGTACCAATCTGGTATGGGTGGCGCATTGCGCTGTTGTTCTCAAGGTCGAACATCTGCTTCTGCAATGAGCGTGCCTGCTGGTACAGGTTCTCGAAGTTGATGAGTGTGCTTGTTGATGCGTTGTTCTCCTTCATTGGTGCGAACATGCTCATGAGTGACACCGCACGGCCGTAAGCGGCGATGTTCTTACCCTGGAGTACCCATGGACGTATCTCGTGGATGAGCTGTGGGTTGTTCTTCTCGTTGAGCAGGATGTCGCAGGCAATCTCAAGCTCGTTGCACTTGACGTTGAGCATTGCAACTGCATACTGGTCACCCTCGAGCGCTGCCTTCACGATGTCCTTGAGCTCGTCACCCTCCTCACGACGGAATCCGTGACCGTTAGGGCCAAGGTCCTTGTTGTAGAGAGCGAATGTGCGCAATGCCTCGTGGTTGCTTGGGAGAATGTCCTTGAGGCTCTTCTCCCAGTTGCTCTGGTAGTCATAGGCCTCCATGTTCCAGCAGTAGTCGGCGATACCGTAGAGAGATATCTTTGATGTCTCGGCATACTCCATCGGGTTGCTTACGAAACCTGATACATCGGTAGCGATGTCAAGTCCGTTGCCGTATGCAGGTCCCATGAGGATGTGGTCGCGTACGAAGTCGTTTACAGGGAAGTTGAGCCAGATGTAGCCCTTGCGCTCGATGCGCTCGTTGATCCACTCCATTGTAGGCTTGTCGATGCATGCTACTACAGAGTTACCTGTCCACATCACCTCGATACCCTTGTTGAGCTCCTTACCCAAAGTGCGGAGGTAGCCCTTCTCGTCGTTAGCCCAGCTCTTGTTGTACTCTGTAGGACAGAGGATAAGCGGAGCAACGTCCTTCTTCACCTGTACGAAGTTGTCGTCGATGTAGTTGAGCAATGCAGCCTGCTTGTCGGCCTTTGCACCCTCACCCCAGATGTCGTCGAAGAACACTGCGAATGAGCGTACGCCCAACTGGTACATCACCTCGAGCTTTGCCATGAGGTAGTCGCGGTCCTGGTCGTTCCACTTGATGTCAACGCCTGGGTGGATAGCCCAGTAGAAGTTCACGCCGTTAGCCTTTGCCACGTTAACGAGCTCGGCAATGCGGCTTGCCTCAACCTCGGGGTATGGCTCACGCCACTTGTCACGGTGCCAGGGGTCATCCTTAGGACCGTAGATGTATACGTTCATCTTGTTGCGGCCGTAGAACTCGAGCTGGCTCTTGCGTGCCTCGTGGCTCCATGGTGTACCGTAGAAGCCCTCTACTGTACCACGGAAAGGTACATCGGGCCAGTCGGTGATTGTGCAGGCCTCGAGCTTGCCCTCGTTCATCATGCCAAGGAGAGTCTGTACGCCATAGTAGAGACCCTTCTCGTCGTTACCGGCAATCACTACCTCCTTGTCTGTTACCTTCATGAAGTAACCCTCGCTCTTTGCAGGGATATTCTTCTTGTACTTGCTTACCTTACCCTCGCCGCGTACACCCAGTGTCACCTTGAAGTCTGCCTTCTTTGCAGCCTCGGGCGATGCTGTCATCAATGCGTCGTAGATGTAGCCTGTAAGATGCTTCTTGTCGGCATTGATTGTCCACTGTGCAGGAGCCTCAAAGATGGCCGCCTGAGCCGTTACCTCCTGTGGAACAGGGTTTACAAGGCTCACCTGTGCGGTGGCACCCATTCCGGCCATAAGCATAAGGCCTAATGTCAATACTTTCTTGTTCATGTTCTATTGGTTATAAATTATTGTTAGTTATTTCGTGTCGGTATCTGTCATATCGACCGTATGGGAGATATCTCTTTATCTTTTGAGATTCTTTCTCCACTGCGTTCCGTCAGAATGACAGTCGTGCCTCTTTAGAATGTGTACTTGAGCATTGCGCAGATACGGTCGTTGGTCACGTTGTGTGTGTCGTTCATCTTGTAGCGGCTGTCGGCCTTACCGTATGCCACTGTCGTGCTGTTCCACTCGATACCGATAGACATAGCATTGTGTGTGTACAGGATGCTCAGGGCGTCTCTCCACATGCTGTCCATGTTCTTCTCACCGCGCATGTAGATAGGGCCCACGATGTCGTCCTTGCAACCGAGGTTCTTTGTATATCCAACGAACCAGCACCATGTGAGGTAGCCCTTCTTGAGCTGCTGCTTGTGGGTTACGTCAATCCAGCCGCTTACGCTGTTGAGAGTGCCGTACTCCTGCTCGCCGTTCTCGAACACCTCGGTAACGCCGTAACCGCTTATCATGCTAAGGTGAGCGGCGTTCTGTGCATATGTGAAACGGCTCTTTACGCCCCAGTCACCCTTCTTGTACGATGCGAATACTGTAGGGCTGATGCTTACCACGGGATCCTCATTGCACTTGTATGTGTATGTAGGTTTGCCGTCGCTGTCTTTCCCGGTCGGAAGGTCTGTCGGGTTGACAGGTGTGCCCATTGTGTAGCTCTGACGTGGCTTG
>JAFYWE010000211.1 GCA_017558165.1 Bacteroidaceae bacterium | reverse complement strand
ATACCAGACTTCGTTATTGTTGCAAAGTTATCAAAGTTTGGCTACACATTGCATATTTGTAGTCTTTTTTTTGACAACATGCCATAACAAGCAATAAATAGCAAATAAAGACAAACGTCAGCATGTTTATTCATGAACTTGATATAATTTTACAGAGGATTCAAAGCAAGCATATACTATGGAAATCATTTTGGCAATTATCATTGGAGTAGCAGCAGGTGCAGTAATCGGTTTTGTAATTGCGCGCGGTAAGGGCAAGGAGAAGCAGAACGCCATCGACAAATTGCAATGGCAACTGGACATAGAGAAGCAGAATGCGCAACAGATACAGACCAACCTTGAGAAGCAGATTGAGAGCATAAAGGCCGACTGCGACAAGCGCATTGCCGAGGTCAAGGCCGATGCCGGGAAGCAGACAGCCGACACGCTCGCCGCACAGGAGAAAAGGCACGAGCAGGCGATCAAGGCACAGCAAGAGCTGTTTGACGCTACAATGGCGAAGGTAACCGCACAGGTAAAGAGTGCCACGGATGAGATGCTCAAGGAGCGACAGAAGGAGTTTGCCGAGTCGAGCAACACGAACCTGGGCCAGATTGTGAACCCGTTGCGCGAGACCATCGAGAAGATGAAGCAGACAATGAGCGAGAGTACGCTCAAGCAGACCGAGCTCAGCAGCGAAATGAAGGTGAACCTCGAGAACATGATGAAGCACAGCGATGCCGCCAAGCAGAGCGCTGACGAGCTTGCGCGCGTGTTCAAGCACAAGAGCAAGGTACAGGGCGACTGGGGCGAGCGCGTGCTTGACGAGTTGTTGGAATCACAGGGACTTACGGAGGGTGTACACTATGAGACACAGGCCACAATGCGCGACGCGTCGGGCAACGTCGTCAAGACAGACACTGGTGGTAACCTGCGTCCCGATGTCATCATGCACATCGACAGCAGCCGCGACATCATCATCGACTCCAAGGTGTCACTCACCGCTTTCTGGGACTACATCAATGCCGAGAACGAGGATGAGCGTCAGAAGCACCTGAAGGCGCACATAGACAGCGTGCAGAAGCACGTGAAGGAGTTGTCAAAGAAGGACTACTCGTCATACATCAAGGCCCCCAAGGTAAAGATGGACTACGTGATAATGTTCGTTCCGCACACCGGTGCGCTGTGGACTGCACTGAACGCACAGCCCGACCTATGGCGCAAGGCCATGGAGATGAACGTCTTCATTGCCGATGAGCAGACCCTCTTTGCCGCACTGCGAATGATAAGCCTTACATGGACACAGATTGCGCAGGCCCAGAACCACGAGAAGGTGTATGAACTGGCGAACGAGATTCTTGACAGAGTCGGCAAGTTCATGAAAAGCTATGAGAGCATCGGCAAGGCAATAAAGAACGCGCAGGACGCCTACGAAGAGGGCGAGAAGAAGCTTGCGCCAAGCGGGCAGAGCATAATCCAGACCTGCGCGAAGCTTGAGAGGCTCGGCGCCAAGCAGAACAGCAGGAATCCGATAAGGCTCATTGACTCGGCAACAGGCGTGGAATAACGCCTTGCATATACACACGAAGCGGGTGAACGAATTTCGTTCACCCGCTTCGTGTGTATCATATAGTTCATTCGCTCTCCGGCCTTGAGCAATCCATTCGCTCCAGCAGTGTCTCCATGACATCACACCCCTCGGGAAATATGTGCTCAAGCAATTTGTAGACACCATTCTCATGAACATACGCCTTCTCCTCTGCAGTAATCGGCAACAGGTTGTGGAACACTACAGTCTTGCCGCTCGGCAGGTTACAATAGACCGTGTCGGTTGTAAACGGAGGCTCGGGATACAACAGCAGTACATTGCTGAATGGATTTCCCTCGGAGATGCATTCGCCCTCCTCGTCGCCGAAGGTATGACTGGCACCAATCCATGAATCGGTCCACATAGATATCCTTGCAGCCTCCTTGAGACGTCTTATCGGCCAGTAATTAGCCTTGTCCTCCAATGCCTCGTTATCAAAATTCCAGTCAGCGGGCAGATAGATCACATACTCTGAATACTCCGACTTATAGTTCTTCAGTCTGGTATCCCTGTCGATATCCATGCGGTACATTCCCGCACCGATGGTACACAGCGTGTTGTAATTGCGCCCCTCGGCCGGCGGAATAAGAGCCACATCGACGTGTATATCACCCGGCTGCGTGATAAGTTCGTGGAGTTCCACCTCGTACTTTCCGAAACGCTCCGAGATGAAGGATGTAAGGACATCCCTGTCCTTGTCACTATACAGCAATATAGACTCGTCGCCACCGATACGGTTACCCCATAAGTACAGGACCTTGTCCCTCAAGGCCATTATGTCTTCGGACCATAAATAGACAATCTCCATATTATCACGGCCACCGTCACCATCCTTTGCCTCAATCACCATGAAGTCCTTGTACACCCTGAGTTTGCCGACATCCTCCCACTTTGTAATTGATGCCCTCAGATACCTGTCGTTATATGCCGCAACCTTGAACATATGGACAATGCCCTCGGCCGTCATTACTGGGAACATTCCGGTTCGCTTTATCGCATTATAGAGGCGGACATAGGCATTCACCTGGCGCCATTTGAGTATTGCAACCGCAATCAGTGCCTTGACAAGGAGGTCGACCCTTCCCGAAGACACTACCCCGGCAACGGCCAGCACCATAAACGCCAGACACAGTATATCCACCAGCGGATGGACGCGCATATTGTCCCACAGTGCATCCTTAAGGAAACTGTACATACCGCATGGGTATTCACATCTTATATCACCATCTATCTCAACATTCCCAGGCTTTGGCAATTTGTCGTAAGTGTATTTTTCCATATCCTATAGTT
>JAFYWE010000210.1 GCA_017558165.1 Bacteroidaceae bacterium | reverse complement strand
CCGAACACGCCGTACTCGTTCATGTAACGCTTGTCGGCATTGCTGGTTATCTTGTAGCAGTTCTTGCCACTTGCATCGGTGACGATCTTCCACTCCTGTGACACTCTCGGGTTCTTCACCTCCTTGAATGTAGGTGTTCCGCCACTGCCGTTCACGTTGGTGTTGCTGAGGAATCTTCCGCTGTTGTCCTTGATGTAGTACACGGCGTCGTTGTCGAGCAACTTCTCCTTTGGCGCGCCACCAAGCGGAACGATATCGAAGATATACTTGTCGGGCAGGGCGTCACCAGAACTGCTCTTCTGTACGCGGCCACCGCTTACAGTCCAGAACATGGTGCCGGCGCTTCCGCCGTTCTGTATCGCGTACTTGCCGTTCGCAAGCAATGTAATCTCATAAGTGTGCCATGCGGCCTCGTATGGGTTTGTCTCGTTGCTTACGGTGAATACGCCGTTCTCGTTGAGGTAACGGCCGTCCTCAAGGTTTACTATCTTGTAACGGTTTGTTGACGGGTCAACCGAAATCTTCCACTCCTGGCGCTGTGGACGTATAGTGTCGACTGCTGCAACGAACTTTGGAGCGCTTCCGGATACGTTAGGCTGGCTGTTTGTGAGGTAGCTGCCGTTGTGCATGATGTAGTATGTGCCGTTCTCCAATACCTGTGCAGGGAATACGTCAAGACGGTAGTCGTATTTCTCCTTGTACATGGCTACGAGTTCACCGAGTGCCTCCTTGATGAAAGGCTCCACGTAGAGCGAGCCTACAACCGGGCTTGCTGTCTTCAAAGAGCCCGAGAAATCGCGTGAGCGTATTGAGCTCTGTGCCTCAAGGCTCTCCTTGTATGCGAGGTAGTTCTCGATGAACTTCTCGGCGTTCTCCTCGGCAAGGGCGTCGTTCATCGCGACGAGTGCTGTACCTCGGAGTCCCATATATCTCATGCACTGTATCCATGGCTCTATCTCGGTTGTGAGTGCTTTGGCCTCGTCGGTGGTGAGGAGTGCGTCGGCCGATGCCGTGAACTTGTTGAACTGCTCGCCTACGGCCGCGAACGCCGCAGCCCTGTCATTGGCGATGTTCTTGTCATATATGCTCTTTGCGGCAACGAACTCGGGCGACTCGTTTGTGCGGCGTAGGCCGTGTACGTTGGGGCCGAGGTCGACGTTGTTCTCGCAGAAGAAACGGAACGCCTCATAGTTCTGGGGCATGATGTAGCGGAGCGCTGCTTCCCACGATGCATCGGAGTCGTAGTCGCTCATGTTCCAAGTGTAGTCTCCGATGCTGAAGAGCGATACCTTTGATGCCTCGGCATACTCCATGGGGTTCGATACGAATCCTGACATCATGTCGGCGATGTCCAGGTCATTGCCGTATGTTGGGCCCATGAGAAGGTGGTCGATGCAGTAGTCGCTTACAGGGTAGTTGAGCCAGATGTATGCCTTACGCTTGATCTGGTTGTTGATCCAGGTCATGTCGCTCTTGTTTATCATGTCCACGACGCTGTTACCGGTCCACATGACGTTGATGTCGCTGTTCATGATGCTGCCGAGTGCGGGCAGGTATACGCTGTTCGCCCATCCGCGGTTGTATTGTGTGGGGCAGATGATGCATGGGTTCACGTCAGGGTATGCCTTCTCAAGCTCGGTTGCAATGTAGTTCATGAGCTCGGCCTGCTCGTCGCCGTGTGTACCGTCGTCGTTCCAGAGGTCGTCCCAGAACACGGCAAATGTCCTTACGCCGAGCTTGCACATTGCCTTGAGCTTGTTTACGATGTTGTCCCTGTCGGTCTGGTTCCACTGGATGTCCTCGCCCGGGTGGATAGCCCATACGAACTCAACCTTGTTGGCCTTGGCTGCGTTCACATAGCCGGTAATCTTTGCGGCAAGGTCCGCAGGGTACTCCTGACGCCATTTGCTCTTGTGGTATGCGTCGTCCTTCGGGCCGTAGATGTAGACGTTCATCTTCTGGCGCCCGAACATCTCGAAGAATCCCATACGGTTTTCCTCGCTGTAGGGGTTGCCGTAGTAGCCCTCTACAAGACCGCGCTGCGGTACATCGGGGTAGTCGGTCACGGTGGCGCACATCACGTCGGGCTGTGATGCCATCTGCAGGAATGTCTGCACTCCGTAGAATGTACCGTTGCTGTCATTGCCGGCAATCACTACCTTGCCTTTCTCCACTGCAAGGTAATAACCCTCGGCCTTCTGCGGGATGAGGCTCTCGTATGCGGCAACGGCCTCGTCGCCACGCTCTCCCATGATGACCTCGACTTCTCCGCCGTCGGTGTTGAGGCTTTTCTTGAACAGGTTTACCGCATCGGCGTCGGCTGTGCCCTCTCCAGTGATGGCATAGCCTGTGTTGTTGCCGAACGCTACCTCCTGTTCCCACTTGATTTCCTGTGGAACGGGGTAGATGTCAACGGTTTGTGCCTGTAGATTGAATGCGTGTGCCATTGAAAGTGTCAGTGCAATGGCAAAGAGAAATTTTCTCATATTCGTATGTCGTTTATTGTTATTTGCCGATATAAAGATATGCCAATTAATCCATTTAGGCAAATTTTTACTATATTCGCGCTTGGAATTAAAACTTGTAAGCTATGAATGAGAGGCCACTTATATTGGTGTCAAATGATGATGGTTATCAGGCAAAGGGAATAAACTGTCTGATTTGGGTGTTGCGTGAATTCGGTGATGTTGTAGTTGTCGCTCCCCATACCGGGCGTTCGGGGAAGGGTTGTGCGATAACGAGCGAGACACCGATAAAGGTGACTGAGGTGAGGAGTGAACCTGGGCTCACGGTCTATTCCTGCACCGGAACACCGAGCGACTGCGTAAAGCTTGCGTGTCATGCGTACGTGCCACGCAGGCCGGACCTTGTGGTGGGTGGTATAAACCATGGCGACAATTCCGCTGTGAATGCGCACTATTCGGGTACTATGGGCGTGGTTATCGAAGGATGCATGAAGGGAATCCCTTCCATAGCCTTCTCGCTCTGCTCGCATGATGCCGATGCAGACTTCACCCCCACATACGATGTCATCCGCAAGGTGGTATCACAGGTGCTTGCAAAGGGATTGCCTTTGGGCAGTTGCCTTAATGTGAATTTTCCCGATTCTCCCGCATATGCCGGTGTCAAGGTGTGCCGTCAGGCAATGGGGCGATGGGTGAACGAGTGGGGGGCGCACGAGCATCCGCGTGGCGGGCAGTGGTGGTGGCTCACGGGTGAGTTCGAGATTGACGAGTGCGATCCATCGGCCGACCGTGTGGCGCTCGATAACAACTATGTGACCATAACCCCTACAACCATTGACTTTACCGATTACCGCCTGCTTGCCGACATGCAGGGCTGGGAGTTCTGATTCAAAAACTGCGTCTTATGAAATATTATCTCATCGTTGGTGAGGCTTCGGGCGACCTTCATGCGTCGAACCTGATGAAAGCCATCAAGAATATTGATTGTAATGCTGAGTTCCGTTTCTTCGGTGGTGACCTCATGACGGCCGTCGGCGGCGAGTGTGTGAAGCATTATCGCGAACTCGCATATATGGGCTTCATCCCGGTACTCCTGCATCTGCGCACGATTTTCTCCAATATGAGCCTTTGCAAGAGGGATATAGTGGCGTGGAACCCTGATGTCCTTATCCTTGTCGATTATCCGGGCTTCAATCTCTCCATAGCGGAGTATATACACAAGAATACGCAAATTCCTGTATACTATTACATCTTGCCCAAGATTTGGGCATGGAAGGAGTATCGTATAAAGAATATCAAGCGCGATGTTGACGAGCTCTTCTCTATCCTTCCGTTCGAGATTGACTTCTTTGAGAAGAAACATGATTACAGAATCAACTACATAGGCAACCCTTGCGTTGACGCTGTTGATGTCTTCCTACGTAATGCACCTGAGGAACGTGGTGCGTTCCTGGAACGCAACGGTCTTGTAGACAAGCCGATAGTCGCGCTATTGGCGGGTAGCCGCAAGCAGGAGATAAAGGCCAATCTGCCAATGATGCTTGAGGCTGTCAAACATTATCCGGGCTACCAGCCTGTCATTGCGGGTGCTCCCGGAATTGACAAGGAGTTCTATAAGCCATATCTCGATGCCGGTGCACGCATAGTCTTTGGCGAGACATACAATATCCTCAATAATGCTCATGCCGCGCTTGTGACTTCGGGAACAGCAACCCTTGAGACCGGTATTTTTCGTGTACCGCAGGTGGTGTGCTACGCTACGCCCATGGCGCGCCTCTACTCTTGGTTGAAAAAACGTTTCCTCAAGGTCAAGTTTGTCTCGCTTGTCAATCTTGTGGCGGGTAGGGAAGTGGTACGGGAACTTGTTGCCGCAGATATGACCATTGAGAATGTCAAGAGTGAGCTGGGAAAGATTCTCATTGACGGAGAAGGAAGGACAACCATGCTCAAGGAGTATGACCGTATGCTGGAGATTCTGGGTGAGGCAGGCGCGTCGGAGCGCGCTGCAGGCAAGATCGTGTCCTTGCTCAAGAAACGTGGATAAGGGCATTGTCCGTAGATGATAACATACAGCAAGGGCGGCAAATCGACAGATTTACCGCACTTGCTGTATGTTTGATATGGTATCTTAAATGATTCCGATGAGGCTCAGATATAAGATTGCGCTCGGTACGGCAAGCAGAGTGCTGTCGAAACGGTCGAGCAAGCCACCGTGCCCTGGCAGGAAGTTGCCTGAATCCTTGATCTGCATCTCTCGTTTCATGCATGATTCGATGAGGTCGCCAAGTGTTGCTGTCGCAACCACAACTACAGCCATGCCAATCCATTCCCAAATTGCCATAGTGTCTGTGATGTAGTACAACGCTACTCCTGCACCGATTGTAACGAGTGTGCCACCGGCAAAGCCTTCCCATGTTTTCTTGGGTGATACGCGTTCGCACATCTTGTGGCGTCCCAATGTGCAACCGAATAGGAATGCGCCGGTGTCATTGCACCAGATGAAAATGAAGATTGACAAAGGCAACAGCATACTGTATGTCTCGCCCTCTGCGGCGCCGCATGTCGAAAGGATATTCAACAGCGCGAACGGCAATGCTGTGTACACCTGGCTCAGTGTGAAGTATGCGAAATTGTCAAGCTTGCTTCCTTCTGTACTGAAAACCTGCTGTATGAACACATACACTACAAGTGCTATATATGGAGCAAATACCGCCAACGTGTGCTCGACACCACAGTGGCATATGGCAAAGAATGCCGCAAACAGATATCCGCCACCCAGTATGGCCCACCATTTGTTGAAGGTGGTGTTCTTATGGTTCTCGACAAGTGTGCAGAACTCTTTTACGGAACACATTGTAATCAACAGGAACAGTGGTCCGAAAGAATTCTTGCCTAACCACATTGAGCCAATCAGCGCTACGCCGAACACAAGGCCAGTCGCTACGCGTATCAGAAAATTTTTCATGTCTTATTTTGTTTGTGTGTTTAAAATTCCCGTTCTTACTCTGCTGTAACAGGTTCGTCTGTAGCCACCTCCGGCTCTGTGACGGGTGTCTCATTGCTCTTGTTGTCGAAAATCTCCTCGCTACGCGACGCCCAAGGGCGCTTGCCGAAAATCTTCTCAACGTCCTCGGCGAATATCACCTCGCGCTCGATGAGGATCTTTGCAAGCTGGGCGTGACCATCCTTGTGCTCGCTCAGCAGAGCCTTGGCTCTCTCATACTGCTCGGTAATCATCTTGTGTACCTCGGCATCAATGGCCTCGGCTGTCTTCTCGCTGTAAGGACGGTTGAACGAGTACTCCTGGTTGTTGTAGTAGCACAGGTTCGAGAGCCTGTCGCTCATTCCTGCGTATGCGACCATTGCGTATGCCTGTTTTGTAACGCGCTCAAGGTCGTTCATGGCACCGGTCGAAATCTGGCCGATGAATGTCTCCTCGGCGGCACGGCCACCAAGTATTGCGCACATCTCGTCAAGCATCTGCTCCTTTGTGGTTATCTGACGCTCCTCGGGCATGTACCAAGCTGCGCCAAGTGCACGGCCGCGTGGTACGATGGTTACCTTGATGAGCGGGTTTGCGTGTTCAAGGAACCATGATATGGTAGCGTGTCCAGCCTCATGGATGGCGATGGACTCCTTCTCCTTCTGTGTGAGAACCTTGGTCTTCTTCTCAAGACCTCCGATGATGCGGTCGATTGCGTCAAGGAAATCCTGCTTGTCGATGGCCTTCTTCTTCTTGCGTGCGGCAATAAGGGCCGATTCGTTACATACGTTGGCGATATCGGCACCCGAGAATCCCGGAGTCTGGCGTGAGAGCAGGTCGACGTCAACCGACGGGTCGAGCTTGAGTGAACGCATGTGTACTCCGAATATGGCCTTGCGTTCGTTGAGGTCGGGGAGGTCTACGTGGATCTGGCGGTCGAAACGTCCGGCACGCAACAATGCCTTGTCAAGGATGTCGGCACGGTTTGTAGCCGCAATAACGATAATACCGCTGTTGGTGCCGAAGCCGTCCATCTCTGTGAGCAACTGGTTGAGTGTGTTCTCGCGCTCGTCATTACCGCCCATGGATGGGTTCTTGCCACGTGCGCGGCCCACTGCGTCAATCTCGTCGATGAATACGATGCATGGAGCCTTCTCCTTTGCCTGACGGAACAGGTCGCGTACGCGTGATGCGCCTACACCCACGAACATCTCTACGAAATCGGAGCCCGACATCGAAAAGAACGGGACGTTCGCCTCACCGGCTACAGCTTTCGCAAGCAGGGTCTTTCCTGTTCCCGGAGGGCCTACAAGCAATGCGCCCTTGGGTATCTTGCCACCAAGCTCGGTGTAGATCTTCGGGTTCTTGAGGAAGTCGACAATCTCCTTGACCTCCTGCTTTGCGCCCTCCTGTCCGGCCACGTCCTTGAACGTAATGGTCGGGGTGTTGTTCTTGTCGAACAACTTGGCCTGTGACTTGCCCACATTGAACACGCCGCCCTGGCCGCCAGCACCACCGCTCATGCGCCTCATGATGAATATCCATATGAAGAGGATGATGATGAACGGTCCCACACTCCAAAGGAAGTTGCTGAAGAAACCGCTCTCCCTCTTGTATGTGAGTGTGCCGTCAAATCTGGTATTGCCGTTCTCGTCTGGCTTCTTCATCTCGAAGATGAACTCGTCGAAGTTGTCGGCCGAGCCAATAGTGGTAATTACCAGCGGGCGCGCGTTTTCCCTTATCTCCGCACCTTTGAATACGTTGCTGGCTGAGTCCTTCTTCAAGTATGCCTCTACCTCGCCGTTGTCGTGTACGGTTATCTCCTCTACATATCCGCGCTCTACATAGTCACGGAGCTCGGAGTACTTTACCTCCCTTATCTGCTCCTTGTTGCCTCCGTCGAAAAGAAGCATCGAAAGCAGTATCGCTCCGGCCGCAATGTAGAACCAGGTAAAATTGAATTTCGGTTTTATTTTATTTGCCATAATTAGTCTAAGTCAGGAATTGTTGTGATTTTAGCATCGGCCCAAAGGTGTTCGATGTCGTAGAAGGTTCTTACATCGGGCAAGAACACATGTACAAGAATGTCTCCGTAGTCCATTGCCACCCACTGGCTATTGCGCAGTCCGTCAATGGCGTATGGCTTCTTGCCGCAGTTCTCGCGCACGGTGTCGGCGATTGAGTCTGTGATTGCGCTTACCTGGTTAGGCGAGTTACCCTGACAGATCACGAAATAGTCACAGATGCTGTTGCCGAGCTCGAGCATATCAACAACAACAATTCCCTTACCTTTTTTATCCTGGATACCTTCGATTATCTGCTCTATTACCTCTTTAGCGGTTGCTTTTTTGTCTTGCATGTTGAGTTGCTATTTAAATTTATTATAAAATATGTCAGAGCTGAATAAATTTTGGACAGCTTCTGATTTTGATGTTTTTTAGTTGCTGATTATTCTGCAATCACTATGCCAAAGGACAATAAGGTGCAGAATTGTGTCAAAATATGACAAAATGGCCGTTTCTGTAGCCGGGGGAGAGTGGTTCCCTTATTTGCAAAGATACTCCATATTTTCTCTAATTGAAAATAAAAGACCCCTATTTTGGCCGTTTTACCCTGCTTTTGAAACTTTTTTTGCATTTTATGATAAAAAAATGCCGAAAATATTTTTTAGTATCAGAATTTGTTGTACCTTTGCATCGCAAATGAGCGCTGGGCTATGGTGTAATGGTAACACTGCAGATTCTGGTCCTGCCTTTCCTGGTTCGAGTCCGGGTAGCCCAACAGCGGAGAGTTTCAGTTAAACTGGAACTCTTTTTTTATTTTCAGTGGTATGTGTTCACAAAAACAAAGCCGATGCGTAACGGCATCGGCTTGTCTGTATCTTTAGTCTAAGATATCTTACTTGTTCAGGTTGGTCTCGATGAACTCTACAATACCCTCCTTAGGCATTGCACCTACCTTTACGATTGGCTCGCCCTCCATCGGGATAAGAACCAAAGTAGGGATACCCTGAACCTTGAAGTGGTGTGCCAACTCAGGTGTGTTGTCCACATTTACCTTATATACATAGAGCTCGTCGGCCTTCTCTGCAGCAATCTCCTCAAGTGATGGAGCAATCATTTTGCAAGGACCGCACCAGTCAGCGTAGAAATCTACAAGGGCTGGCTTGTCACCCAAATACTTCCACTCAGGGTTGTTGATGTCGGCCACTTTCTGTGCGAAAGTCTCGGCGTCAAGAATTACCGGGCCTGTAACAGCTGGTTCCTCGCACTTGTTTGTGCAGTCGTCACAGTTGCCTGTGCAATCCTGGTGGTTGCCGTCGCACTTCTTCTCACCCTCACACTGGTGTGTACACTCAGCGTGGTTGCCGTTGCATTCCGCGCTCTTCTCTTTGTTGCCGCCGCAAGAAATCATTACAGCTGCGCAGAGTAATGTCATGAAAATCTTCTTCATATTAAAATAAGGTTAGTTAATGGTCTGTTTGTGCTATGGGAAATTCCCGTTGTTGTTTCTTCGCAAATATATGCTTTTTTTTGATATCACTGCACAAGTTCTCCCTTTTTTAAGAATAAATAAGGTTTAATGTGCTATTTTTGCCATGTAATGAATGATGTAAATAAAAATGAATATGAAAAAACTGTTTTCCCTGCTGTTGCTCGTTATGCTGGCCATAGCGGCTCAGGCGCAGCGCGTGCGTATTGAGTTGACGATAGAGCCGGCTGCCGTGGGTGAGATGAAGGTGTATGTATTGCCGTTGACTGTGGATGGTGTGGAGAAGGCTACGCCGTTGCGTGCGAAGGACGGAGTGTTTGTAGGAACGACCACCGTTTCCGATAAGGGGTTGTATAATGTGGTGGCTGTATATGACGGCCGTCAGTTGATGTCGACAGTTTATATTGCTGCCGGCGATGAGGGTGATGTCCGTCTGGCTCTTGGCGTTGAAGGTAATGCGCTTGTACTCAAAGACACTCCCGAGAACTGTGCGTTGTCTGCGCTCAATGTAGCGATGGCTGAGCTTGACCGCGTGCTGTGGACACAAGAAGGGTTGGGCTGTAACAGCATAAAGGCCATAGTTGAGGGTTACTGCAAGGCTTCCGACTCGTTGCTTGCGGGTGCGGAACTGTCGCCGTCGGTTGCCGGCTATATGAAGGTGTGGGCTTATACCCGTGCCTACAGCGCCTATACCTCCATTCCTCGCGCGCAGGGCATTGAGGCGTCGGCTGTGGGTTTTGACGTAAAGGAAGTGCTGCCAGCCATGTCTGATGTACTTGACAATGAGTATGCAGTGCTGTTGACCGCGACTCCGCAGTTGATTGCAAGGACCATCCCGTCGCGCTTAGGCCTTGTCGAGCGTCTGGGAAAACTGTATGACACTTACGGTAACGAGGCAGTACGCGAGAGAGTGGCATCGCAGTTGGTGGCATCGTTCTTGTCGGCTCACGATTATTCTGCCGATTTCGAGGGTGGACTGGAGCAGTTAAGGCAGGCGGTCGACAAGTATGGTCTTTCCGAGGGCTGTGTGCAGGATTATATCAGACGCAAGGCTACTGTTGTGGGCTCTCCTTTCCCTGAAGAAGTGGTGCTGACCGACGTGGACGGCAATGTGGTGGAGTTCTCGTCGTTCAAGGGCAAGTATGTATATATAGATATGTGGGCAAGCTGGTGCGGTCCTTGTTGTATGGAGGTGCCTCACCTGCAGGCTCTTGAGAAGGAACTGGAGAATGATGCCGTGGTATTTGTCTCAATCTCCATTGATACCGACAAAGAGGCCTGGAAAAACAAAATGGCCGAGCTTGGAATGCACGGTAACCAACTGCATGACAGGGACGGTGTCCTGAGCCGCGCCCTGAACGTAAGGGGCATTCCGTTCTTTATGATATATGATAAGGAGGGATGCCTGCATACCTACGGTGCCATGCGCCCCAGCAGGGCCGATGTGCTGAAGTTTCAGCTTGAGGAACTTAAATAAAGAATGACGGTATAATGTAATAGTGCTGCCCGCGTCGCGGGTAGCACTATTGTTATGGGTAATCTGGTGTCTGTTGATGGTTGAAGCGGGGCTATCTGCGCGTGGTTGATGCGTGTCGTGGGTTTAAGTCATCTATGATTGTGCTAGTGCGTCGTTTTCTGTTGAACTCGATGGTCGTTCACGCATTGACAGCGTCCGGTCTGTGTCTCTTCATCCAGAATGTGTGCCATATCTTGAACAGAGGGTTCCAGAATGTCTCGGACGGGTGGTAGCCTATGAGCATGAATGAACGTTTGAGCTGATTCTTGAAATGTTGCAGGTTGTATCCTCTGCTTCTTTGCCCGAACCTGGCATCCATCTTGCCGAAGTTGCCCGAGAGCATGATTTCGCGCATCAGGAACTTGCCGTGCCTGCTGTCTGGTTCTGCAATCATGTGTTCCTTGTCAAGTGCGAACATCTCCTGCATCACGTACATCAGGGCTTTAGTGAAGCGCAGCACTCCAGTCTTTTTCAAGATCTCTACACAGTCCTCCTTCTCCTGGGCCGTGTTTTCTTGCATAAGTACAAAATAGTAGTCCAGAATCTGGCGCATTCCAATACCTTCAGAGAATAAATGTCTGAATATGTGTATAGGGATGTATACAGTGTTGAATGAGGCTGTAGGCACGTGCAGCAAGCCCTCGTT
>JAFYWE010000209.1 GCA_017558165.1 Bacteroidaceae bacterium | reverse complement strand
TTTATTATTTTTTGTAGGGCGCGTAGCGGGCTACGTAACCGAGAAAAAGAAGAAAACAGACATTTTTGAATATAAAAAACAACGAAACAGCGACTTATAGTATAAGAAAAACTTTTTTTAGAAATTTAAACAGCTTCTTAATCGAGTTCCTGGTCTGCCTCGTAACCGCCCAATTCGCGTATCTTGTTCTTGAGCATGGCGAACTGCTTGAATAGGTCGTGTACCGGTTTTTCGTCGTCCTTGTGCATGGGGGCCTTGCAGTAGAATGACATGAATTCCTGGTTGCCGTACTCGCCTGCACGCTGCGCGATGTCGCTGAAGAGTATGAGGTCAAGTACCAGCGGAGCCGCAAGGATTGAGTCGCGGCAAAGGAAATTCACCTTGATTGTCATCGGGTAGCCCATCCAGCCGAAGATGTCGATGTTGTCCCAGCTCTCCTTCTCGTCACCGCGTGGAGGATAATAGTTGATGCGTACCTTGTGGTACATGTCCGAGTACAGGTCGGGGTATACGTCGCTGTCGAGGATGTTCTCCAGTGCCGATGTCTTGCTCACGCGCTTTGTCTCGAAGTTCTCGGGGTTGTCGAGTACCACGCCGTCGCGGTTACCCAGGATGTTTGTCGAGAACCAGCCTGTCACGCCCAACTGGCGTGTGAAGAATGCAGGTGCAAGCACGGTCTTCATCATTGTCTGTCCGCTCTTGAAGTCCTTGCCTGTGATAGGGGTCTTTGTCTCCTCGGCAAGCTCCCACATTGCAGGGATGTCTACGCAAAGGTTAGGCGCGCCCATCACGAATGGACAACCCTCGCGCATTGCAGCGTATGCATAGCACATACTTGGTGCCACGTTCGCCTTGTCGTCAGCCTTCATCGCGGCCTCGAATGCGGCGACACTGCCGTGTACCTCGTCGTTGCGCTTGATGAACTTCTCGGTGCTGGCAATCCATATCACCACCACGCGCTCACAGCCGTTCTCCTCCTTGAAGTTGCGGATATCCTCGCGCAACTGTTCTGTCATCTCCCAGCGTGTACCGCTCTTTACGTTAGGGCCGTCGATGTTGCTTGCATAGCTCTTGTCGAACAGCGCCTTGTACGGGCGGATGGCCTTGAGCTCATCCTTCACGGGGTCAACGTCCCTCTGCTTCAGGACGTCTGCCTTGATGGCCGCATCGTATGCGTCATCCTCATAGAGGTCCCACGCACCGAACACGATATCGTTGAGGTCGGCAACAGGCACTATGTCCTTTACCTCCTTGTAGCATTTCTCGCTTCCTTTGCCCACGCGCATGATACCCTCACACGCAAATGAGCCCACAGGTCTTGAAAGTCCCTTGCGGGCCATCAATGTACCTATGATGGTTGTTGTTGTCACAGCGCCAAGACCGACGCACATAACACCCAATTTGCCGTTAGCCGGCTTCACTCTAATCTCTCTCATATCTGTTTTCTTCTGTTATTTCTTTATATAACCCGTCATTACAGCAATCCCTCCTTCAGTATCTCGCTCACTGTTGGGTGCGGGAATACGGTGCGACGCAACTGTTCTACGGTGAGCCCGTTGCTTATTGCCATGCATGCCGCGCATATGAACTCGCTGCATGGGTTACCCAGCATGTGCACACCAAGCACTTTGTCGTCGGGTGCGACGAGAATCTTGCACAGGCCTGTCTGACCCTCGTTCTCGGCCACGAAGCGTCCCGAGTAGGTCATCGGTAACTTGTACAGGCGGTACTCCACACCGTCCTTTGTCGCCTGCTCCTCGCTGAGGCCCACGCTACTTACCTCGGGGTTGGTATATACCACTCCCGGTATCGCGTTGTACTCCATACAGTCCTCAATGCCAAGGATGTGGTTCACAGCCACCTCGGCCTCGCGGCTTGCAGTGTGTGCAAGCAGGGAGAAACCTGTGACGTCGCCTGCGGCGTATACATTAGGCATGCTTGTCTGCATTGTATTGCTTACCTTTATGCCACGCTCGACCTCTACGGGTATGTTCTCAAGGCCGAATCCCTTGAGCACCGGGCGTCGGCCCACGCTCATGAGTATCTTGTCGCCCTGGGCCTGCAGTTCGTTGCCGTCAATGTCGGTATAATGTACTGTGTTGCCCTCGACGCGTGTGACCTTGCACTGCAGGCAGAACTTGACACCACGCTTTGCATATATGCCGCGCAACATCTCGCTCACCTCCTTGTCCATGCCGCCCAGAATCTCGGGCAACATCTCAATCACGGTCACCTCTATGCCGAGGCTGTTGAACAGGCTTGCGAACTCCATGCCGATGACACCGCCGCCGATTACCACAAGGCTCTCGGGAGCCTGTGTGAGCGCCAGCATCTCGCGGTTGGTGAGTACGGCCTCATTGCCCTCTACACCAGGGATTGGCGGTACAAAGGCCTCGCTTCCTGTACAGATGAGCAGGCGTGCCGCCTCGTATGTCTGTCCGTCACAACTTACTGCAACGCTGTTCGTGTCTCCTCTCTCAATGAAGGCCTCGCCACGTACTACCTCCACGTTGTGTGCCTCCATCTTCATCTTTATGCCTGCAACCAGTTTGCGCACGACCTTTGTCTTGCGGTCGGCCATCTTCTTGTACTCATATGTGATGTCGGCAGCGGTTATGCCATACTTCTTTCCACCGGTAGCATGGTCATACATCTTTGCGCTGTAGAGCAGCGTCTTTGTGGGTATGCATCCTTCGTTGAGGCACACACCGCCAAGTTCGCGTTTCTCGAACAGGACAACCTTCAGGCCTTTAGCACCTGCATTCTCGGCAGCCACATAACCGGCGGGGCCACCACCAATAATTGCCAAATCGTACATATGGTATTCTGTTTAGATAAACAAAGCAAGAGCCACAGTTGCAGCTCTTGCAAACTTATGAAAAAAGTTAGAAACAATCTATAGTATTTCTTAATTTTATACGAAAAATGTTCTTGTATAGCACATTTGGCAAACGAAACGGTGGAGAATCATTCACGCCCAATGAAATTCTGCCTTATGATGCAGTCGAGCAGTGTACTGCCCATGGTTCTGAACCGTCCCCAGTGCAGTATTCCGCTACACACCTTGTCGCATCCCGCAAAATCCATCATCACAATTCCTGTGGAGCCTTGCTTGCTGGCCAGGGCTTCGGTTATGACGGGGTGTAGTGTCTCGGCATTACGCTTGTATGCGGCACTTGTGGCTAACCCTGTGAGCCCCGACCACCATCCGTTGTAACCGCTAAGGAAGTTTATTGTCCAAACATCATCGGGTGCCAC
>JAFYWE010000208.1 GCA_017558165.1 Bacteroidaceae bacterium | reverse complement strand
GCCTGAACTTAAATTCAAGTTCTAAAGTCCTCCTCTTGCTTCAGTAAGAGGAGGTGGCGGCTTAGCCGACGGAGGAGATTATTTTATTGCTTCAGGACTCCTCAGTCACTCCGTGACAGCTATTGCTCCCCTGTCCTTAGGGGAGCTCCGCGAAGCGGTGAGGGGTTAACTGAGAAGCACCCCGGGGGGACCGCTTGCGGTGGAGGAGATTGCTTTATCTCCTCAGTCACTACGCTGCAAAGCCTTACGGCACTCCTTTGTAAACCTAAAGGTTCAGTCGTCGCAAGCAACGCTCCACCGCGTTGCCCTCTTGATTTCAAACAAGAGGAGCACTGAGTCTTTTGATTTAAATTTAGTCAAATAGATAGCCTGAACTTAAATTCAAGTTCTAAAGTCCTCCTCTTGCTTCAGTAAGAGGAGGTGGCGGCTTAGCCGACGGAGGAGATTGATAATATCATCAATATATACAAAAAAAGGGGCCGCATTCCTGCGGCCCCTTGGTATTAGGATTGTTCAGTCAATTACTTAACCAAAACTTTTTTACCATTTACAATGTAGATACCACCCTTAGTGATATTCTCGATCTTGCGACCTGTGATATCATAGATAGCCTTAACTGCACCCTCGTTAGCGATCTCAGCGATGCTCTCTGGAACCTCGATCTCCTCGAGTACCCATGTAGCAGCCATAGAAGCAGGAGCGTCGCAGAATGGATAAGTAACACCGCTTACGTTCTCAACCTTGAAGTAGCCCTTCTCGCATGTGATGTGGAACTCAGTCTCGTTGATGAACTCGAAGCCGAGAACTGACTTCTGACCGTCGTTGCAAGCGTCTACGTTCCATGGACGGCAAACGATGTAGTGACCCTTGAGTGAAACAAGGTAGTACTGACCGTCACCAGCCTCCTCAACATTGAAGATCTGGTCACCTGTTACAGCACCCTCCTCAATAGTTACAGAACCGATAGGACCTGTTGTGTTGTCAGCATTGTAAGCCGATACATTGAGATAGTTGCCAGTCTCAACGTTCTTCACGCGGTAAGCCTTGCTGAGGTCAACTACAGGAGCCTCAGGCTCGGCAGCCTCAACTACGAATGTGAATGTCTCACCAGCGTACTTCAAGCCGTTAACCGCTGTTACAACGTTAGCTGGGAATGCGATAGTGTACTCGCCCTCAGCTGTGATAGCTGTCTCAAGTGGGAGAGTAAGGACGTTACCGTCAACCTTAGCCTGGCTTGTCCAGATTGTACCTACAACGCTGTTGCCCTGCTTAACCTTGATATACTGAACACCAGAGTCAGTACCAGTGCCAGTACCTGTACCAGTACCTGTACCGTTGCTTGTACCCCAGTCAACAGTGATGTCATAGTTGAACTCGAGTGTGATAACGTCGAGAACCTCAACTGGCTCAGATGGAGTAGCGACTGCTGTGAGTGGCTCTGGCTTGTCAACTGTGTAAGTAAGCTTCATAGCCTCGTTAACCTGACCCTTCTCGCCTACAACGATACCCTCTGGGATGAAGAGGTTGTATGTACCCTCAGCCAACTCCTCGTTGAAAGTGATTACCAACTGGTCGTTGTTTACAGTAACTGTAACAGCCTCAGCATTTCTCTGTGCCATTACTGAGAGAGGCTTGATGTCACCTGCAGGAACCTCAAGCTCCATCATCTCAGCCTTTGCAGGAGCAACCTTTGCAGGAGCAGCTGCGGCAGCCTCGGCAGGAGTCAATGTGAGTGTGTTGAAGTAAGAGAGTGAACCCAAACCTGCTGCGTAGAACATGTAAGAGTCAGCAACCTTCTCGTTATCATCAGCGTTCACGAATACGATGTTACCGTCCTCGATGTTACCGATGAGGCTACCGGTGAATACCTCGTTGGCCTCTGCGTTGGCAAGGTACAATGTAGTACCGAATGCGTTCTCGCTGTAGTAGAAGTCAGCAAGCTCCTGTGCTGAGAGAATTACGCTACCGTCCTCGCTGTTGTAGAACATGATGAATGAGTCATCGTAACCCATATCGTAGTAGTTAGAGTACATTGAGAAGCCCTTGCAAAGGAGTGCAGGAACACCCATGTAGTCAATTACCTCGATAGTACCGTTCAGGTTGTAGCCACCATAACCTGGCCACTCGCTGCGCTGGTTCCATGTACCTACATACTCCTCGATAGATGTGATACCCTTCTGTACAAGCTGTACGCTCTTTGTCTCGTCAAGAGTTACAGGCATGTTGAATGTAACTGTAACCTCTGTAAGAGCCTCAACCTCACTCTTGTCAGCTGGGTTGATGTCAACAACAGCCATTGGCTCAACTGGAACAGTAGCCTCGATAGCTGCGTCAAGTACCTCCTGAGCCTCAGCAACAGCGTCAGCAGTTGGAGCCTCCTCGGCGAGAACAGCCTTTGCAGCCTCGTTAGCTGCAGCAAGAGCTACATAAGCGTCGAGCATCTCGGCATACTCCTCAGCAACTGATGGAGTCTCAACCTCAGCAACTGTGCTCATACCGAACTCAGAGATGAAGAAGAAGATCTTGCCACCACCGTCAGTTCCCATTGAACCTGTAGCGGTCACGCGGAAACGGATGTAACGGTAAGCTGTACCGTCAGCTGTTGTAAGAACGTCAGAGTTGAACTTGTAAGAGTTCTCCTGTGGGATGTCTGTGATTGTAGCAATCTCAGTGTACTCACCCTCAGCCTCGTTGCTACCCTCAACAACCATAGTTGTTGGAGAGTTTACTGTACAGTTCTTGTTACGTGTTGTGAATGTAAACGCGAACTGTGAAAGCTCGTTGCCCTCACCCAAGTCAACGCGGAGGTAGTGGTCGAGACCGTCAACTGATGTGCCGTCGCCATACTCAGAGTGGAAGAGTGTTGATGGGTCGCCATCGAAGAGGTACTCCCATGTTGTCCACTGGTCGCCCCACTGTGTGTTGGTACACTTAGCGTTGCTGTAGAGCATTGCGTCAGCGTTAGAAGCGATGTCGATAGCGTTGAATACGATTGAAGTAGCTGAGTAACCTGCAGCCTCAAGGAGAGCGTCAGCCTCCTCTGTTGTAGCCTGGAGCTCAGCGATAGCAGCCTCTGTAGCAAGCAATGCAACAGCCTCAGTCTCCTCTACTGCGAAACCAGAAGAGTAGTTAGCATTCCAGAATGGAGCGCTTGCACCGTCGTAGTCGCTACCGTCAGTCTTGAGAACCATGTAACCGTAGCAATCCTCGTTCTTGCCAGTGTCATAACCACGCATACTGTACCAAGTGAGCAAACCGAATACCTGCTGGTCGTTGTCTGCACCTACATTGCCACCCTTCGCCATCTTAGCGAATGTGATGTTGGTCATGTTGTCCTTAGCGTCCTGGAGACCGGTTGTGCTACCACCGTTCTTCAACCAGTTAACACCTGCGTACTTGCTGTGGTAAACAAGGTACTTGCCGTCGATAGTCATCAAAGTAACAGTGCCGTCACCGTTGTCCTCGCATACGAACTTGGCTGTGTTAGGAAGCTCCTCCTCGCCACGTGCAACCATAGCGATGTCGCTGCCTGTGTAGTTGAGGTAGAACTTGTTGCCGTTCTTTGCAACCATTGTGATTGTGTAGAACTTGCCACCCTCTGGGAGAACAACGTCTGTTGTAGCATAGTATGCGTCGATAGCAGCCTGCAATGGAGCAGCGGCTGCAGCATCCGGCATGTCCTCAGCAACTGCGATAGCAGCCTGGAGAGCCTCACGTGGAGCAACAGCTGGGTAACCTGTACCCTCAAGAGCAAGAAGCTCCTTAGCGGCGTTGATGAGAGCTACAGTGTTCTCGTCCTTGTTCAACTCTCTCTGGATAGCCTTAAGAGCAGCCTTGATTGCCTCTGTAGCGGCAACGAGCTCCTCCTTGCTGTAGTCTGCGTTGCCCTCAGCTGCAGCGTAAGCCTGCTCAAGTGCTACGACAGCGTGTGCAAGAGCTGCATACTTGTCGGCGATAGTGATATCAGTTGTGATGATGTCAAACTCAGCCATGTGCCAGTATACGCGCTTAGCAGTTACGTTAAGGCGGATGTAACGGTATGCTGTCTCAGAAGAGATGATGTTTGATCTCCAATACTTGGCGCCTGCCTGTGGAAGGCCGCTTGTGATGTTAGCGATCTCAGTGTACTCCTCACCGTCGTTGCTACCCAATACCTGGATTGCCTGTGGGAAGTCATTTGCAACGTTACGTGTGGTGTATGCGAATGAGAACTCAGAGAGCTCGTTGCCAGCACCAAGATCAATTACAAGGTAGTGAAGATCTGAAACAACAGTGCTCCAGCTTGTGTGGAAGAAGTTTGATGTGTCGCCGTCAACAAGGGCTGAGATAGGACCCTCGTTTGCCTCAGGCTCATTACACCATACATAGCCGGCTGCAGTCTCGTCTGTTGTCTGCAATGCAACCTCGTTCTCAACTACAGAAAGGTTTGCCTCTGCAAGGAGAGCGCCAGCCTCAGCGTAAGCGGCGTCGAATGCAGCGCGTGCTGCAACAAGAGCCTCAGCCTCAGCAGCGATGTAAGCCTCGATTGAAGCATAGAGCTCTTCAAGGTCAAGTTCGCCAACCTCAGTCAAGAGCAGACGGTTACCGTCGTCAGCGTACTCCCAGTTAGCAACTGTACCGTATGTGTAGCCACCTGAGAAGTTGAGCTTGTTCTCGCCGTTGAGAAGGATGTTCTTGTAACCCTCAACGTCTGCGTCAGCTACAACTGCAGTACCTACAGGAATTGCTGTGAGCTTGATGTACTGGCCATCCTTAGCTGCAAAGCGCTTTGCGCCTACAGCGTAGAGGTATGTACCACCCTCATACTCAACGAATGCGAACTGCTGTGCAGGGTCGTTGGCGTCAGCCGCGATGTCCTTGTGGTGGTAGTTGCTGTATGTAGCACCACAGTGTGAGAGGTAACCCTCCTCAGCCGATGCGTAGAGAGCACCACGGTTTGTATCCTTTGCTGTGATGTGGTATACAGTAGCCTTTGGTGTCTCCTTAATAACTGTCCAGCTGAACTCGGCAGCCTCGCACTCCTTACCGTCGTCAGTCTTCAAGCTGGCAGCAGGGATAGTGAGTGTGTAAGTACCGGCCTCTGTGATAGATGGGTTGATCATGCAGAGAACTGTCTCGTAGTCATAGAGCCACTCGATGTTCATTGCGAACTCAACACCAGCCTCGTTTGTGAGTGTCCAGGCTGTTGGGAGAGCCTCAAGTGATGGACCCTGGTTAGCCTCAACGCGGATACCCTTGATCTCGGTGATGTCACCCTGTGCTGCAGGGAACAAAGCTGCCTCAACTGCGAATGTCTCGACAGCAGGAGTCTCAGCAACAACCTCCTCAAGTGTCCAAGTTGCAGAAGCCTCGTAAGCGGCGTCGCAGAAAGGATAGTATGCATCTTCTACATACTCAACCTTGAAGAAACCGCCGTCCCACTTGATGACATACTGGTTTTCGCCTTCCTGTACGAAAGTCAATGCAGTCTTGTCATCTGCAATACCGTCCACGTTCCACTGCCAACACTTAACATAGTAGCCTGATGCTGACTTCAAGTAGAACTGGCTGTCGTTTGCAGCCTCGAATGTGAAAATCTGATTGTCGTCCTCGGCAAACTCAACAGCGTTTACGCCACCCTTAGCGCCGCTCTGGTGTACGTCTGTGTTGCCAACGTTAAGATAAATAGCATCGCCGGTACCTGTTGTGGTCTTCACGCGATACTGCTTACCATCAACAATCTGTGCAGTCGCAGTACCCAATGTAAGTACCAACGACATTAAGAAAAGTGTAAACTTTCTCATAATAGTTGATTTTGGTTAATAAATAAAGTTAATTAAATAAAAATTGCGTCATAATGTAAAGCAATGCTTTTAAAGCCTTGCTTTTTGTCAGTTGGTTGTTCTAAAGTATTGTTATGCAATATACTCCAAGTACGCAAATGTACTTATTTTTGTGTTCCGAACAAGTGAAAATTTATATTTTTTTGCTTTACTTATTAAAAAAGGGTAAAAGAGTGTCAAGGCTTGCGCAATTGTGGCTAAAGGCTGCGCAAGCATGTTTGTTGTTCTCCATTGTGTTACCGTATTGCGCTTTGGGTAACCTCTAATACGGCTTTTCCATTCATTTTCTTGGTTTTTAACAATAATTTCAAAGTTTTTGTTTTTATTGGATTTGTTGTTATTTACTTTTATAATATTTTTGCCTTGGTTAAGGGTAGTAGAGTGTTGTTAATGCTGTTCTTGTTGTTGAGTCTACTCCTCACCGCTTCGCGGAGCTGCTTTCGGCGAGCCTTGGCTGCACTTGTTGTAAAACGTTAAAGCAAGCTTTACGTTTCGCTCGTTTGCACAAGCCTTCCTCTTATCATGAGGAGCACTAAGTCTTTAATCTTAAATTTAAAATTTTAAAGTAAAACATAACGATTTAGTCCTCCTCTGTTTATAGAGGAGGTGGCGGCAAAGCCGACGGAGGAGTTTAATCCCCGAAATCTTACGCCCATTAAACATTGTTCAGTAATTGATTTAATTTACTTAATAACTATGAAAAAGAATCTATTGTTTGCAATTGTGGCTGTTCTTGCCCTCTTTGGCACAGCGACGGCACAGCAACGTACTACGCTGAGTGCCCAGGTCTATGGCTATCAGCGTGAGATGGTCTACTTTGACTGTATACAGACTCCGCTCATCGCGGCCGAGTTCCACACCAACCCTGGCGAGGAGCATCTCTACAGCTTTGAGTGCGACGACCTTGTGAACATCTCAATCAACGGACGTGTGAACGTTGTGCTGCAGCCCGGTGACAGTCTGCACGTGGATGTGAACTACGATGGCAAGAACGTGAAGGTTGAGTACAGCGGCAGTGAGCGTGCGGTAAAGAACAACCGCTTGATGAAGAGCCTTGAGAGCCTCAAGGCAAGCCTGCGCTACAAGAGCCAGCTGCTCGGTTGTGTGGCACTTGACATCAAGCCAAAGACACGCATCGACGACTCTAAGGCTTTGCTTGAGAAGGCAAGCGCGCTCATCGCAAGGAGCACTGCCAGCGACGAGGCAAAGAACTACGCCGCGGCTTTGGTTGACTACGATGTATATATGTCATTCATGGAGTACCCCGTGATGTACGAGAGCACCCGCGGACTGGCTGTCGACAGCCAGGAGATAGGTGACTACTGGAGCATTATGGATGGCTACGTTGCAAGGGACGATGCCCAGGCACTGAGCTGCCCCGAGTATGCAAGCCTTCTCATGCGCTACTCTTTCTACATGAACGAGAAGGCCGCAAGGGAGAAGGGCAAGAAGTATGTCATGCCTGGTGTCATGGAGGATATGTACAAGGAGTTCGTCGCTTTCTACAGCGGTGCACAGAGGGATTTTGTGCTCTACACTCTGTTGCGCAACTTCATCATGAACGGTCAGGAGATTGAGAGAGCCGATGCCCTGTACCAGGATTACATTGCCAACTATAACAGCAATGCCTTCTACAAGAGCATCCTTGACATGCTCCTGCAGTGATAGTGGGGGAAGAATCTCCTCCGTCCTTCGGACACCTCCTCTTACTGAAGCAAGAGGAGGACTAAGTTCTTGGATTTAAGTTTTTGCAACAATATGGTAGTTGACCCAACGGGTATGTCATCCCGACAGAGCGGAGCGACGAGGGATCTCTCACACAAGGTTCGAGATGACAAATTCGCGTATAAAACTACTTTGGGGTCAACATCTATATCACTACCAAAACAAATTTGAATAAAAGACATAGGTGATCCTCTTATTTGTGATTAAGAGGGCAACGAGAAACGGTGAGGAGATAAAGCAACAACAAACAGAACATCAGCTTTATACAGCAAAATATCAATTATGGGAAAAACTATTTCTGATTTCAGGTTTTTCTGCAGAGTATCCATTGCTGCCATTGTGCTCATGCTGGGTTTTGCCAGTGCGCAGGCACAGGATGCGGCGGGGTGGAAAGAGAAACCTGTGACTCTTAGAGTCAGCAACCAGCCTCTGGGCAAGGTGCTGGAGATGGTTGCCGAGGCCGCGAATGCAAAGATTACGTTGCAGGAGGTCTCGTTGTGGAACATCAATAAGCCTACAAGCCTTGCGGTAAAGGACAAGCCGCTTGACAAGGTACTCGGTGACCTTATAGGCGACCAGAACGTCGTGATAAGCTACGAGGGAACGAACCAGATTGTGGTGTCGCCCGACAAGCAGTCCGATGCGGGCAAGCATGTGTTGAACGTGTCGGGCCAGGTGCTTGACAAGGATACGCAGGAGCCGCTCATAGGTGCAACGGTGCTCGTTACCGACGGCACGGGCAAGGCTCATGGTTCAAGGGGCTGTATCACCGACCTCGACGGTAAGTTCAGCATACGTCTCAACGGCAAGGAGTCGATAAGCGTGTCGTATGTGGGCTATGAGCCTGTGTCCAAGCAGATTGTCGAGAACCAGTACAACCTCATCATAGAGCTCAAGCCAAGCATCGAGCTTGCCGATGTGGTGGTTACCGGTCTCAGCCGCCGAAGCAAGGACAGTTTTACGGGTAACTACGTGGAGGTAAAGGGTGACGACCTGCGCAAGATGAGCCCTACGAATATCCTCAAGGGCTTGCAGTTCTTTGACCCAAGCTTCAAGATAATAGAGAACAACAAGACAGGTTCCGACCCTAATGCCGAGCCTGACTTCCAGATACGTGGTGACCAATCACTGGGCGAGAAGTCGCTGAACAGCATGGACCTTATGCTCGATAACGTGTCGAGCCGTCCCAACACTCCGCTGTTCGTGCTCGACGGCTTCACTGTGCCTTTGAGCCGTATCCTCGACCTTGACCCCGAGCGCGTGGAGAGCATCACAATCCTCAAGGACGCGGCGGCGACATCGGTCTATGGCTCACGTGCCGCCAACGGCGTGGTGGTAGTGGAGACAAAGGTTGCCCCTGACGGTGCCCTCTCGGTATCGTACAGCGGTGTGATGACCGTGCAGACTCCTGACCTCACCGATTACAATATGATGGATGCCGCTACAAAGCTCGACACCGAGTGGAGGGCTGGTCTCTATGACCCCAACAACGCGGCACAGATGAACCTTTATAACAAGTACCGCCGTAACGTGCTTGGCGGTGTCGATACCTACTGGCTATCGAAGCCTTTGCGCACTGCATTCCAGCAGCGCCACTCGGTGAGCGTGGCGGGTGGTACCGACGTGTTCCGTTACAGCCTCGACGTCAATGCGGCGTTGCAGCCCGGTGTTATGAAGGAGTCCGAGAACCAGACAAAGGGCGTAAACTTCAGTATGACATATATGAAGGAGAAGTTCACCATGCGTGCCAACGTTAACGTCTCCGAGTCCGACAGCAAGAACTCGCCCTACGGTTCATACTCGCAGTATACAAGGCTTAATCCTTACTACATCCCCGAGGATGCCAACGGCAACCAGCTGAAGGTGCTCGACAACAACACCGTGAGCGGGCAGAGCACCGTCATTACCAATCCGTTGTACGACGCTACCGTGGGTATCAAGGACATGACAAACAGCCTGTACGTGACAACAAGCCTGGGACTTGAGTATATGATCCTGAGGAACCTGCGCGTTACGGAGCAGTTCTCGTACTCAAGAGGCCTTGCCGGTGCCGACAGGTTCTTGCCTGCCGACCACACAAGCTTTGAGCTCGAGGATGACATCACACGTAAGGGTAGCTACTACAAGAGCTCGGGTGAGATGGCATCTTGGTCAAGCAATATGGGTATCAACTACAACCTGGTTGTCGACAAGCATCTCTTCAGTATGTTCGGTAACTGGACAATAAGCGAGGACAGGAACGAGTATGTGAACCTGTCGGCTACGGGTTACCCCGACTCGCACATGGATGACTTCATCTTCGGTAACAAGATGGAGACCAACATGAATAACATTGGTACCGAGAATATCTCACGCTCGTTCGGTCTCATAGGCCAGTTCTCGTACAGCTACGATAACCGCTACTCTGTTGACTTCAACCTCAGCGGCGAGGCATCGTCACGCTATGCGAAACATGACCTTGTGCCTTTCTGGTCGGTCGGTGGCCGCTGGAACGCGCACAACGAGCGCTGGTTGCGCGGCTACATGTCGAACCTGGTATTGCGTGCCAGCTATGGTGTGACGGGTGAGCAGAACTTCAGCCCGTCCGATGCCATCGAGTACTATACATTCTCGGGCACCATGCGCCCCTATGACTCATTCCCTGTACTTGGTGCACTGCTCAGCGGTCTCAACAATACCGCACTGGGCTGGGCAAAGACACACAACACCAGCCTCTCGGTTGACATGGGATTCTGGAAGAACCGTGTGAACATGTCGTTCAACTACTACGACAACATCACTAAGGAACTGTTGACAAGCTATGACCTTGCGCCTTCAACGGGCTTCACCTCAATGGTGATGAATGCGGGTGAACTGCAGAACAGGGGATTCGATGCATCGGTTAACGTTATTGCCGTGCAGAACCTGCGCCGCCAGTTCTTCTGGACAATCAACGCCAACGCCAACCGCAACAGGAACAAGATACGTGAGCTCTCCGATTACCTCAAGAAGGTGAACGAGGAGCAGATGAAGTCGGCTACGGCTCCTCTGCCACAGTACCGCGAGGGCGAGTCTACCACAACGCTCTATGTTGTGCGCTCATTGGGCGTTGACCCAGTTACCGGTAAGGAGGTGTATCTCAAGCGTGACGGCTCCAAGACATTCGTGTGGGATGCCAACGACAAGGTGCCCGTGGGCGATACCAACCCCAAGATAAGCGGTACATTCTCTACAAGCGTGAACTGGAAGGATCTTTCATGTACGCTGGGCTTTACCTACAAGTACGGCGGTGTGGTATACAACCAGACTCTGGTGGACAAGATCGAGAACCAGAACGTGGCATATAACCTTGACGAGCGTGCAGGACAGGGACGTTGGGAGAAACCGGGTGACGTGAAGCCTTATGTAGGTTTCAGCCCCACTGGTGCCAACACTCCTGCAAGTACACGTTTCATCATGGACGACAACGAGATAAGGTTCGCGACAATCAACCTGGGTTACCGTTTCACCGGTGATAAGTTCAAGTACCTGCGCAATGCGAACATCGATGTGCTTGCACTGAACTTCACTACAAACGACCTGGCACGCATATCGCCAATCAAGATGGAGCGCGGACTCGACTATCCGTTTGCACGTTCATACACCTTGTCATTGTCGATAATGTTCCGATAAAACATATAAAAACGCCCTTATGTCATTCTGAGCGAAAGCGAAGAATCTTCAGAATACTACAGGGACAAAATAAAGAAGAATTATGAAAAAGACCATTTATATACTTATTGCCGGGTTGACAGGCATCCTCTCCCTCGCTTCGTGCGACGACTGGCTGGATGTCGCTCCCAACACCGACCTCCCGGCGAAAGAGCTCTTCACCACCGAGAACGGTTACATGAGTGCTCTTGCAGGCCTTTATATAACCATGACCGAGGAGGATACCTATGGCAAGAACCTCAGCTTCGGTCTCATGGAGCAGCTTGCACAGATGTATGACAAGCTCCCCGACGGTACCAATGACCGCAGGAGCGTCTACATATATGACCGCGAGACAAGCGGTGCATACAACACCAAGGGTGTGCTTGCCAACGTGTGGCGTGCACAGTACAACACAATCGCCAATGCCAACAACCTGCTCGAGTGGTGGGACCTCAACAGCGAGATTGTGCTTGTTGACCCTGTAAAGCGCAGTATGATACGCGGCGAGGCACTTGCCCTGCGTGCGTTGCTGCACTTTGACCTGTTGCGCGGATGGGGTCCCGTGAACTATGCGGGCGACGAGAGCGTGAGGGATACGAAGTGCATGCCTTACCGCACCGTGGCCGACCATTCGAAGCAGCCTCTGTTGCCTGCAAGCGAGGTGGTGGCGAATATAATAAAGGACCTGAAAGAGGCGTCGGAGTACCTCGGCCATGAAAAGGAGCTTGACCTTGGCACCGACCTCGAGAAACGTCACTTCCGCATGAACTACCATGCCGTCAATGCAATGCTGGCGCGTGTGTACAGCTATGCCGGCGTCAAGGATAGCGCGGCGATGTATGCCCGCAAGGTCATTGACGAGTGCGGTCTTGTGCTCAAGAGCGGTAACGACAATGACCCGGTGCTCTCAGGCGAGGTAATCTTCGGTGTGAACATGCATGAGCTCGAGGATAACCTCTCGGAGTACTTTGCCGTGGGTGAGAAGATGACTACCAAGTATTACCTGAACATCTCTACGCTGAACGCGATATTCGAGAGTGTGGGCAGTGAGAGCGAGGACATGCGTGCCAAGGGTACTGCATTCTACCGCAACAACGAGATGCAGTGTGCAATCTCGCTCAAGTACATTGAGAATGACAACGAGATGATTCCGCTCATACGTCTCCCCGAGATGTATTACATTGCCTGCGAGGCAAGCGAGGCGGGTAGTGAGGCAGCCGCATATGTGAACACCGTGCGCAACAAGCGTGGTATCTCAAAGGCAAAGGACGTGAGCTGTGACACCGATGAACTGCGCACGGCCGCTCTTGGCAAGGAATACCGCAAGGAGTTCTACGGCGAGGGCCAGTACTTCTGGTTCCTCAAGACACGCGGTATCGTGGGTGAGCTGGCGCACTGCCCCGATGTGACACTTGTTGAGGAGAACCTGGTGTTCCCGTTGCCCGATGCCGAGGTCGAGTATGGCTGGACACAGGACGAGGAGAGTGCCGAGGATGAGGCTCAGGGTTGATAACTGTTCAAATACCTTATAATACGATATGAAAAAGAGAATTCAATATATTGTCGGGCTGTTGTGCCTTACATTCACATTCGCGGCCTGTGAGAAGATAGAGCCGGAGCTGTTCGACGGGGGTGCGAACGGTGCCTACTTCGACTATAGCTATGCGGCCGATTTCGAGAGGACACTCAACTTCGGTGAGCACATCGTGGGCAACCCCGATACCGTGCCCGTTACGCTCAAGGTAAAGCTGTTGGGCTATCTCATGGACAGTGAGCGCACTCTTGCCGTAAAGACAAAGGATATCGAGGGCTATGAGCTGGCCGATGTAACCATTGATGAGGTGGTGTTTGCCGGTAATGAGTACGAGAAGGATATTATAGTAAATGTAAAACGTCCCCAGGTCGAGGGCGAGACATATGCCGTGTGCATATATCTTGACGGCAGTGGCGACATAGGTACCGGTATCAACGGCAAGAACGAGGTGAACCTCTATGTCACCGAGTCCTATGCAATGCCCGAGGAGTGGTACAGCCATGTCGAGACCTACCTTGGTGCATGGAGCAAGGAGAAGCATATGTTCCTTGCCAACCACACCGGCGACAACCATTTCTGTTCAAGCCTCTACGATTACAATCAGGGCATGCACAAGTTCGACGAGGTGGTTGCCCTGAACGTGAGCGCCGTGAATGCACTGCTTGCCAACGAACCTGCAGAGCCAGTTGCGGTTGACCTGCCTATCCTCAAGGAGACCGATTACCCTGCATACACCGAGCCCTATTTCTGGAGCGCGTACGAGGAGCATCTTGGCGTGTTCAGAGCCGGCAAGTTCTGTCGTTTCACTACAATGCTGGGTGGCTCTAACACCATGGACATTGCCGACCTGTTTGCAAGTGATGCGGCCGCGCAGAAGATGGTCGATGAGGCCGACAACCTGCATAAGGATGATGTATTCTACATGCTGAACCAGTATTACAACTCTGCGTTGAGCGGTACACCTATTGCCGAGTACAGGAACATCTTCTGGGTAGAGCTCAGGAACAGCGTGAACTACAACGTGAGAATACCTTTCTGGTGGGAGGATCCTGACGCCCTCGGCACCGGTGAGATTGCAAGGAAGTACTTCGGTGAGTATCAGGACGACAAGTACCAGTTCATGCTCAAGACCATGCTCAAGGAGGATGGTGCCGAGAACTTCATCACGGAGTCCATACTGCCGTTCGTGTATGACAAGGAGAACAACACCTTCGCGTGGGATGCGTGCCAGTTCGGTACAAAGCAGCTTGCGGGCGAGGAACGCCTCAAGGAGTGCTACCGCCTTATCAAGGCCGCGAACGACAAGCGCCCCGCATCAAGACGCTTCGACATCCCCGAGGTTGACCTTGATTGAGTGATGCAGGTGGGGTGGACTACATTGTAAAGGACTTGTATTCTACTCCTCAGTCACTGCGTGACAGGGCCCTATGGGACTCCTTTGGGGAGCTAAAGCTCCCGTCGTCGCAAGCAGTGCTACGGTTTCGCACTGCCCTCTTATCATGAGGAGCACTAAGTACTTGAATTCTACCTTGAAATTTAAGAAGTTGTTTAAATTTATGTCCTTGAAATTTTTATAGAACTTTTTTAGAGTGTTTTTTTATTTTTCAAAGGCGCATAGCGGGCTATGTAACTGCGAAAAAGGAAAAAACAGGCAAAAAAGGGCATAAAAAGACAAGCACTTCTTGAGGACAATGTAAATAATATTTTTGAAAGAAATTTAAACAGCTTCTAAGCTTAAAAGTAGAATATAACGACTTAGTCCTCCTCTTGCTTCAGTAAGAGGAGGTGGCGGCGAAGCCGACGGAGGAGATTGGAATTCATACCAAAAACAAGAAACAAACATACCATAATATGAAAAAGATAACAACGCTTATACTGTCGGCAATGGTTTTGGCCGGCTGTTACGAGGATAAAGGCAACTACGACTACTCGCTCGACTCGATGAACGAGATTCTGTCGGTGACATTCTCGCCATCGGTGGTGAAGGCTGTCGACGGTAATGTCATTGAGGTGCAGCAGGCTCTTGACGAGAACAGCACCTTGCGTCGCGTTGATGTGACCGTGGAGCAGACACTCGCAAAAGACCTTGAGAACCTCGATTTCTTCTGGTGCAGGACATACAACGATGAGGACGGCAACGCAGTGAAGGATACAATCCTTTCAAAGGGCTTCCTTGAGTTCGAGCTCCCTGTGGGCAAGGCAATGTCCTACAACGTGTTCCTGCAGATATATGACAAGAGCACCGACCTGTCGCACTACTCGTCGTTCAAGATAAGCACCCGTCCGGTGTTCAAGAACAGTCTCTTTGTGCTTCATGGCGTCGCTGGTGACCGCAAGGTGGGCAACATTGAGGTGATAGGTGAGGAGACAAAGATCTATACCGACATCAAGACCGTGACAAGGGATAACAACCACTATGAGAACGCTACGGGCTTGGATTACACGACCTACATGAACATCCCCGAGAACCTCACCAATATTGCCGTGACAAGTGCATTGACGGTGTTCGGCGGCTATGGCGAGACAAAGGCTTATAACCCGCACGGCATGCAGGTGAAGTATACTGCACAGCAGATGCTCAAGCCCGAGAGCGAGAACTTCTCGTACATGCGCACTGTGCAGACCGGCGACCCCTCTAACTACACTCAGTATAAGGTGGTACTCACCGAAAACGGCGAGGTGTATGTGGGTAACTATGTGCATGCGCTCTACAAGCCGGGTCTCGGCTGCGAGGAGAGCACCGATGTACAGCACCAGAGCGACTATGAGGTGACAGCGGCTACAATAACTCACAACCGCTTCCTTATGTGGGATGCAAAGCACGGCCGTTTCCTCTATTCATCGAAGCAGGATCCCGGTTTTGCTGTGGATGAGGCCGGCTCAATCAAGCAGAGCTACATCTCGAAGAGTCCTCTGCTCGATGCCAATGTCAACTTCCAGGGCTTGCAGAAGTCGCCTGTGGGCATGACCGCCGTGATGGGCTACATCAACTACCGCGACAGCTATGACCGCCAGAACCCATACTTCATATTCAAGGATGAGGCTACGGGCGAGTATTACCGTTATGAGCTGCTCATGCAGAACATCGGTGACGGCAGCAAGGTAAACGCCGCACGTGGAGTGGGCGAGGAGCGTGAGGCCGAGAAACCATCGGCATACACTGTCCTCAGCGAGAAGAAGCTGACAGGTCTTACACCATCCGACATGTCGACAATTGTCTATAACGCATGGTTCACTACAACCAACCTGATCTATGCAG
>JAFYWE010000207.1 GCA_017558165.1 Bacteroidaceae bacterium | reverse complement strand
TCATACCTCTATAATCTCATCAAAAAGTTCCTTCCAACCCATATCCACGGCATGTCCTATCTTAAGGCCGTAGAACCTTGTACCTTGACGGCGGTATTCCATAAGCTTGCGTCTCTGCACTTCACCACACATAGGAATGATGAAATCGGTACACCACAGTACATCGGCCGCGACGTATGTACCGCTCTTCAACAAGGAGAAGAGCGTATCCAACATTTGCACGGCACTCGTATCCCCGGCAGAAACCTGCCTGAAGAAATCAAGCAATGCAGTCCTGTCGCGCCTGGCATCTATCGGCCTCGCGCCTACGGAGAAAGAGACCAAGAACAGATCCCTTTTTTGCCGTTCCGCAATAAGCAACAGTTTCATCATCAGTGAATTGGCCAAGAGTTCCGGATTACCGCCCATACTTCCCGAGCGGTCGACACATACCACCATAGGCCCTTTTGACGTGGCGGGATTACAAGAAAGGTTCCTTGACGGTTTCAACGTTTCACTTTTGTGACAGAATGTCTGCAGGCAATTCCTTGAGTACTTATACAAGAAGACATCGTACAGGGCATCATCACCGCACTGCGCACATTCGAACGGCAACATTGAAAGCATGTCGTTGCCGAATGCTACACCATGTATGTCACTCCTTGACGCATGTTCCAATCTCAATCCCCCGTCGTGGGAGACCGACATGCGTCTGTTCCCACCATCATCGGGTATACGCCCCATCAAATTGGCTACACGCTCCAGCTGAGGATAACGTTTCTGGACCTTGGCTATGCGCAAATGCTGTTCAAAGATGAGCGTATTCCATTGCCCGCCCATCATTCCCCACGCCTGAAAGAACATCTCTTTCTCCACCTCATTCTTTTGCAGATAGCGGGGGATATTCTCCAGGTTCTGGCGGAGATTCCTCTCATGACGGCTCCTGATATCCTCAATATCGCACCGTTGCTGTTCCATTCTTTTGTGGTCGAAAGCCTTGGTCCAGTCCTCAATCATATTCTTCCATACCTCCTCGTCGGCCAACTCACCCTCATTGCCGAACCTCTCACTGTAATAACGTTCGTCAAAACCATACTCATGGAACTCATCACGTATCTCCGAAAGAAGCCGTCTCCAACCGTCACGTTTCTTGCGTTCGCTCCACAAGAGAGCATGTTTCATCTTCTGCAGTTGCCCCTGGGCGCAGGCTGTACGGAATTTCTCGCGTGCGACAATCTGCTTGACAAAGGCCAACATATTGTCATAAAAAACACGGGCCTTGATATCATCACTCAACACATTATACACGACAAACGGATCGCCCATTACATCATAGAGGTAGTTCTCAAGGTAGTCCGTATTGAGCAGACCGTCCCTGTCGGGTAACGTTCCTGTCTTCACGAACTCATCGAGAATATTTATATAATGCCATCCCTCGGCATACTCCTTACGAACATCAGCCATACAGCAACTCGCTTATCTCAGCCCTTGTCATTGCCACCTTCTTCATTATACCGCTTGCCACTGAACGCATATGTTCACAGTCGGACTGACTGATGAAAATATTGTCACCGAGAAGGGCTACGGCAGCATTAAGTGACGAGGCTATCTGCTCTATCTCGGCCTCATAGTCATAATCCTCGGCACCGGGGAACACCCCCTGGCAATCATTCAACGAAGCCATCTCTATTGCCGAATAACGTTCGAGTTCACAACGGGTTCCGTTCACATACAGAGATTCACTGTCGCGCATGAGGCGAACTACTTCCCCGCAATCACGGTCCCCAGAATTCTCCGGGTTCTCAAACGTCCTGATTCTCTCTTTTGAGGCATCGGTCATGTCATTATACAGACGACCCACAACCGGACTGCGACGGGAGATGTCAGGAAGGCGGTGATAATCAGAGGCAAAGATATATGTATTACCTGTATTGTATGTACTTAGCCTATAATAGAAATTATCATATAGAATAAGGTTTGCATCCTCTGGTCTTGCATTCATCCTAGACTCTTGGAGTGCAGCCATGGCGCGTTTAAGGCGCGCATTCTTCATCACACGCTGTTGCAACGAAGCGTGGCGTTTGCTTATGGATGCAAACATCGAATCAACAACCACATCCTTCACTATGCCACACTCAACAGGTTCATTCCACAGACAATGGAACAGTACTGCCACGTCTGAGACATCTGTCTGCCCACGCCCATGCACGAAAGCCGAGGCTCTCAACAGATTTACGATCTTTTTCCAACGGCGGTCACTCACATATATACCGTATTCAGCACCGGTATCCTTGTCCATAATCCTTTTCAACCGCTCACGTATGTAAAGGACACACGCCTTAACACTATCGTCGAGTTCTATCGCCGAAATACATTTTTGCCATCTTTTGTATTCAGCAGGAGTTATCTGCAGTTTCTTCATGCTGGCCGGATATTGCACTTCCTCCGTTTCCATGATCATTGAAAGGAATGCCCTGTCATCCTTTACTCCATGAGATATATAACGTACGAGGAACCTGTCCCACAAAGCATCCAATCCCTCCCCATCGGCCGGGAGTTCATTGCTTGCCGCGACCAACAGCTTGAGGGGAAGCCTTACATCGTGATTTCCATTGCGGAAGATTTTCTCATTGAGTGCCGTCAGCAATGTGTTCTGTATGGCAGGCCCGGCCTTCCATATCTCATCAAGGAAAACCACATCGGCAACCGGCATATACCCGTCTATCACCCTTTCATAAGCATCACTGTCCTTGAGCCTGCTTATACTCACCGGACCGAATATCTCATCGGGAGTACTGAAACGCGACATGAGATACTCGAATGAACGCGCATCGGCAAAGGCATCCTTCAGCCTGCGGGCAACCATGCTCTTGGCAACACCCGGAGGGCCAAGCAATATAAGGCTCTCGCCTGCCAAAGCGGCCAACACCCCCAGACGGAGCTCTGTTTCCTTCTCGTATACACCCTTGCCGATAATAGAGAGCAAGGACAATATCCTATTTTTGATTTCCATATTATACACTCATTTACGCGAAGATACGAAAAATAGCTTTAAAGCAAAACAGCAACGGCCTTGCATACAACAAGGCCGAACAACACCTTACGTGGTAATTGTCCGGCCTTATTCATCACCTGACCATTACTGCTGGCGATGTAACACCGCCTGTGAGCCATCGACCTTCCACTTGCCATCGACCTTTATAAGACGGACGTTGAAAGTGGTCATCTT
>JAFYWE010000206.1 GCA_017558165.1 Bacteroidaceae bacterium | reverse complement strand
TTGTTTAAATTTATGTCCTTGAAATTTTTATAGAACTTTTTTAGAGTGTTTTTTATTTTCAAAGGCGCATAGCAGGCTATGTAACTGCGAAAAAGGGAAAAACAGGCAAAATAGGGCATAAAAAGACAAGCACTTCTTGAGGACAATTTAAACAACATTTTTGAAAAAAATTCAAACAGCTTCGTAATAAGTAATCGACGTGGGTGCCTTTGAGGGGCACCCACGTTTGTTGAGGTTTGAATAAGAAGAGCTGTTTTAGTCAAAGCTCTTTATTATAAAACTTTAACTCACATACACCACATAAGCGAAATAAAATCATTAAATTCGCACACATACACAACAAACACAAAAGCCATGAAAAGACTGCTTATACTATTGCTTGCCATACTCCCGCTTATGGGTTGGGCACAGAACAAGATCAAGGTTGCATGCATAGGCAACAGCGTTACCTACGGCATGACCCACAAGAACCCCGCCGAGACATCATACCCCACCCAGCTACAACAGATGCTCGGTGACGGATACGAGGTTCGCAACTTCGGTCACTCGGGCGCCACGCTGTTGAGCAAGGGGCACCGCCCATACATCAACCTGCCCGAATACAAGGCAGCCCTTGAATTCGCGCCGGACATTGCCGTCATCCACCTTGGACTCAATGACACCGACCCACGCAACTGGCCCAACTACCGCGACGAATTCTACAGCGACTACATCAACATAATAGAGGCTGTGCGCGAGACAAACCCCGACGTGAAGGTGTACGTGTGCCAGATGACACCGATATTCCATTGGCACCGCCGTTTCAAGAGCGGCACACGCGACTGGTACTGGCAGATACAGGAGCTCATTCCATGGATTGCCCAGTATGACGCCTTCGAGCTCATTAACCTGAGCCGCAACCTCTACCACCGCCCCGACCTCATGCCCGATGCCCTGCACCCCAACGAGGAGGGAGCCACCATCATAGCCAAGCAGGTCTACTCGGCCATTACCGACAACTACGGCGGGCTCTCGTTGCCGGCCATATACAGCGACAACATGGTCATCCAGCGCGGCAAGCCCTTTATCGTGAAGGGAACAGCCAATACAGGCGACCAGGTAACCGTCAAGCTCGGCAAGCAGAAGACAAAAGCCATTGCCGATGAGCAAGGTGAATGGGAAGCCACATTCCCGCCAATGCAGGCCGACGGCAAGAGCTACACCATGACCGTAGAGTGCGGAAAGCAGAAGCTCACATACAACAACATCGCCGTTGGCGAGGTATGGCTCTGCTCAGGCCAGTCAAACATGGCATTCATGGTAAAGGAGAGCTCACACATTGAGCAGAGCCTTGCCAACGTCAAAGGCAAGGACATACGCCTCTACGACATGAAGCCACGCGTGCTCACAAACAACATCGAGTGGGACTCTGTTGACCTTGTAAAGCTCAACAACCATGACTACTACCTCCCCACCACATGGCAGATGCAGGACGAGCAGAACGTGAGCGACTTCTCGGCCGTTGCGTACCACTTCGGTGCAATGCTTGCCGATTCTCTTGGCGTTCCCGTAGGCCTCATATGCAACGCCGTTGGCGGAGCACCTGCCGAGGCGTTCATCGACCGCAAGACACTCGAGTTCCACCCCGTGCTCGTTGACATATTATATAATTGGAAGGAGAACGACATGATACAGGACTGGTGCCGTGGCCGTGCAAAGCAGAACATAGCCAAGAGCGGCAACAAGCTCCAGCGCCACCCGTATGAGCCTTGCTACCTTTATGAGACAGGTATAATGCCAATAGCAGACTACCCCATCAAGGGAGCCATCTGGTACCAGGGCGAGTCAAACGCCCACAACGTGGAGTTGCATGAAGTCATCTTCCCCACCCTCATCGACAGCTGGCGCCGTACATGGAACGATACCGAAATGCCATTCTACTTTGTACAGCTATCAGGTATCAACCGTCCGTCATGGCCACATTTCCGTGACTCACAGCGCCGCCTTGCAGCGGAGATTCCTGACTGCGACTTTGCCGTGTCAAGTGACAAAGGACACCCCACCGATGTGCACCCCAAGGAGAAGGCACCCGTAGGCGAGCGCCTTGCACGCCTTGCCCTTAACCAGACATACGGTATGAGCCACGTTGCACAGCACGGCCCAACACCTGTGAGCGCAAAGGCCATTGACGGCAAGATAATCCTTGAGTTCAGCAACGCCAAGGAGTTGAAGACAAGCGACGGCACAGCCCTGCGCGGTCTTGAGGCTGGCGCTGCTGTAGGCCCGCCCAGCAACATCGCAAGCGAGAACATCAAGATAGAGGGAAACCGCATTATAATTGAAGACCACGCCACCGCACAACGCATACGCTACGCTTGGAAGCCATTCACCGATGCCAACCTCGTGAACGAGACCGGCCTCCCCGCAAGCACATTCGAGATTGAGGTGTTCTGATGCCGAATTAAAGCACCGTAGGGGCAGACACAAGAACTTAAGTCTCCCTCTGTTTATAGAGGGAGTACCCGCAGGGGGAGGGAGTATGACAGCACCAGCACCGAAGGGGCAGACCAATGTGTCTGCCCAACAAACACAGCGCCACGCAAAAAAGGGC
>JAFYWE010000205.1 GCA_017558165.1 Bacteroidaceae bacterium | reverse complement strand
TTCCAGGAGTTCCTGCAGGGTGAGGTACGCTACGCTGCACTTGCAAAGCAGTTCCCATCGGAGGCACACGAGCTGTTCGAGGCTGCCGAGGGTATGGCCAAGAAGCGCTATGCAAGCTACCAGCGTATGGCGAAACTCGACTGGAGTAAGGACACTGAAGAATAAGAATTATCAGGTTCTACAACAGCAACAGCAAATGGTCACGCGAAGCAGCGACAAAGTTGCTGCCGCGTGGGTTGCGAAGAGTTGTTGTCAAAACTCTACTGGAGCAAGAAAGAGACAGCAGAGTAATTACTCTACATACAACAGGGAACGGGTGCACCTGACGGTGTTCCCGTTCCTGCTGTTATAAGAAAGCACAAAAGACGCCACGCCACCGAACCAAGCATACCACGGCATTGTTATCCTCACATATTTATAACCAATCTTTAAAACGGATAATTATGTCTACATTAACAAAAAGCGTGAAGTTAGGCGTCGCTACGCTCGCCATCATGAACGTGACCGCCGTGGTGTCATTGCGTGGACTGCCAGCCGAGGCCGAATATGGCATCAGCTCGGCATTCTACTACCTGTTTGCAGCCTTAGTGTTCCTTATCCCCACCTCGTTCGTGGCTGCGGAGCTGGCCGCGATGTTCCAGGACAAGCAAGGCGGCGTGTTCCGATGGGTGGGCGAGGCATTCGGCAAGAGAACAGGCTTCCTCGCCATCTGGCTGCAGTGGGTGGAGAGTACAATCTGGTACCCCACGGTATTGACATTCGGCGCAGTGTCACTGGCATTCATCGGCACCAACAGCGCCGAGGACATGTCACTAGCTTCGAACAAGTTCTACACCCTGATTGTGGTGCTTGCCATCTACTGGGCAGCGACACTCATCTCACTCAAGGGTCTTAACTGGGTGAGCAAAGTCGCCAAAGTGGGTGGTCTCATAGGTACCATCATCCCTGCCGCGTTGCTGGTGTTGCTTGCCATAATATACCTCATCAGCGGTGGCAAGTCACAGATGGACTTCGGCGGCAGTTTCTTCCCCGATATTACCAAGCTGGACAACCTTGTACTGGCATCGGGTATCTTCCTTTTCTATGCAGGAATGGAGATGACGGGCATACACGTAAAGGACATGGAGAACCCGAGCAAGAGCTATCCCAAGGCAGTCTTCATGGGTGCCATAATTACAGTGCTCATATTCGTACTGGGTACATTTGCCCTTGGCATCATCATACCGCAGAAGGATATCAACCTCACTCAGAGCCTGCTCGTTGGATTCGACAACTATTTCAAGTTCGTTGGCATGTCATGGCTGTCACCCATCATAGCCATAGCACTCGCGTTCGGCGTGCTTGCAGGAGTGCTCACATGGGTTTCGGGTCCTTCAAAGGGTATATTCGCAGTGGGCAAGGCCGGATATCTGCCACCGTTCATGCAGAAGAGCAACAAGATTGGAGTACAGAAGAATATCCTCCTTATACAGGGCGCTATCGTCACACTGTTGAGCCTGCTGTTTGTGGTTATGCCATCGGTACAGAGTTTCTACCAGATACTGTCACAGCTTACCGTACTCCTTTACCTTATAATGTACCTGCTCATGTTCGCCGCTGCAATATACCTGCGCTACAACATGAAGGATGCCCCGCGCCCGTTCCGTCTGGGCAAGAGCGGTAACGGAATAATGTGGATTGTGTCGGGAGTGGGATTCCTTGGCAGCCTGCTCGCCTTTGTGCTCAGTTTCATTCCACCGGCACAGATTTCGGTAGGCAGCAACACGGTATGGTATGCAGTACTGTTCATAGGGTGTATCATCGTAGTGGGAGCACCGTTCGTCATCTACGCGATGCGCAAGCCAAGCTGGGTGGACAAGGATTCACAGTTCGAGCCATTCCATTTTGAAAAATGACATAAAGAGATACGCGAACGAAACTCGTTCGCGTATCTCTTTATGCAACAAGAACCTTTACGGGCAGGTTGTAAATGGATTACCGCATTGCATCAGAGGCTCCAGCCAACCATAGACATCCTTGCCGTCATCGCCTTTCATTCTAACGTATACCCAACTGCCACAGATGTCAAATATGGGTGTTGTCTGTTCCGTGCCGACCTTACAGATTACCGGCGAATTCTCATTGGGTGCACTGTAAAGGCTCAAGGAAGCTCCATTATAATTGCGGGTATTCACGGCTATGCATCCTTTCCTTACATAGACAATATCATTGTTTACTATAATGCCAAGATAATCGCCCACACTATGTACATATTCTATAATGTTACCGGCATTATGCTCCTCTTTCAATGGGTATAGCTCAAAGCGGAGCTCTTTGTATCCGTTGTCGGCATCCATTGAGTAGCACTTTACCGGCTTGCCTTTTGGATGAACGGTAAAAGCCTCCCTACCCAACTCCAGGGCACTCTGCCTTGAACAGAGATAGAATGGCCTGCATGTCCTGAAGTGATGTTTTACCGCCACCGTATCACACATTGCCGGCAGGGAGTCGATAATGGTATCACTCTCCTCATCAACAATGTAGTGGCCTGTTATCCTGGTCGTATGGATGGTATCATTACGGTACAGAGACACCATTGTCTCAAAGTCTGCACCATCACCGTAATCACGTGCTACGACCTGTGCAACAACCCTGTTGTAGTTGTCGGTGTAGAAGATGTACTCTTCAAGGGACTCATCATCGACACGCAGAATGAGCCTGTAATCAGGAGGCGAAGGAATATCATAATACCTGAACCAGTTGCCATACCCGTCCTTGACATTGCCGTCGCCGTCACAATCCCCAACAGCAGCGGCAACACAACGGATTTCACACGCGTCGGCAAGCATATTACATCCAGTTGTCAATTCCGGTACTCCGTACAGTCCGTTCACAGTACCGTTGTCCAGCGAGAACAGCATTGCTTCTCTACATTCACCGCGTACTGACGGTTTCTGTCTCCTGAACCCGTATTCCTTGCTTTTCAACGTCTTGCCATGGATTCCGAAACTCATTTCACCGTCAACCCTAAGAGTGTTGAACGGATAGTCCGGCCCAGCATAGTCACCGAACCTGCATATTACAGAATCGTTCCTTACGTACCATATACCGGTGGCAGAGCAATTTGAAATGCAAATACGGTTCTCAAGACAGCATGTCCCGTTCTCTTCAAGGCTCAGATGCAATGAATACCCCTCATCAGTGGAAACCACGCGTGAACTATGATAATATTCTCCTACAACATCATCAACCGTGTAGCTGTGACTTACGCACGAGGCAAGGATAACACAGGATAATATGACTGCTAATCTGTTCTTGAACATATTCTTTTACTTTACACTTGTGCAAGATACTTATTAAACACCGTTTTTGCAAGTTATTGCTCTGAAATGAATATTTTTACTATCTTCGCGGAAAAGCAACATCACTATGAAAAAATTACTTACCGCGATATCTGTCGCAATGCTGTTTGCCTGCTCTACACCGGAGAGCATTGACTACGCATCGCTTGTAAACCCGCTTATAGGAACCGACTACAAGGGAAATGTCTACCCAGGAGCACAGGCTCCCTTTGGAATGGTACAGCTGAGCCCCGATAACGGACAGCCCGGATGGGACTGGATTGCCGGCTATTTCTACCCCGACAGCACTATTGCCGGATTCAGCCACACCCACCTCAGCGGCACCGGAGCCGGTGACCTCTATGACATCAGCTTCATGCCTGTCACCTACCCGTTGAAAAAGGCCGATGCACCATTGGGCATCCACTCCATGTTCAGCCACGAGCGTGAGGAGTGCGAGGCCGGGTACTACAAGGTACATCTTGACAGTTACGGCATTGACGTGGAGCTGACTGCTACGGAACGTTGCGGTATACAGCGTTACACCTACCCTACCGGTGCCGCGACCGTCATCCTTAACCTTGGCAAGGCCACAAACTGGGATGCTACGACCGACACATATATCACAAAAGTAGATGACTACACCATTGAGGGCTACCGCTACTCGAACGGCTGGGCACGCGGGCAGCAGGTCTATTTCCGCACACGTTTCTCACACCCCATTGCGGCTATACATTGCGACAGCATAACACTGCCCGGCAACAAGCGTGTCATAGGCACAGCCACACTGGATTTCAGCCTTGAGAAAGACCGCCAGCTCATTGTAACCACAGCGCTGTCGGGCACAGGACTCGAAGGAGCCGAGAAGAACCTGATAGCCGAAGCCCCGGCTGATGACTTCGACCTCTACCGCGCCAGGACACGTGAACATTGGAACAACAGGTTGTCGCGCATTGAGATAAAAGGCGGCACGCATGACGAGCAGGTATGCTTCTACACTGCCCTTTACCACACCATGCTTGCCCCCACTCTCTACTGCGACGTGGACGGTACATACCGTGGAGCCGATGGCAAGAACCACAATGCCGACGGATGGCAGAACTACTCGACATTCTCGCTTTGGGACACTTTCCGCGCATCGCACCCGCTCTTCACATTGACAGTACCCGAGTGCGTTGACGACATGGTAAACTCATTCATCGCCTTCTACAGCCAGCACGGGCGCCTGCCTGTGTGGAACATGTGGGGCAGCGAAACAGACATGATGATAGGCTACCACTCGGTACCCGTCATTGCCGATGCATACCTGAAAGGATTCAGGGGCTTTGATGCAGAGAAGGCCCTGAAGGCCTGCATAGCTACAGCGAATTGTGACGAGTACCGTGGCATCGGCGCATACAAGGAGCAGGGATTCGTGCCATACGACGTCAAGGACCAGTACAATGCCGACAACTGGGCCATGTCACGCACATTGGAGTATGCATACGACGACTACTGCATCGCCCGCATGGCCCAGGCCATGGGACGTGACAGCATAGCAGAGGTATTCTACAAGCGTGCAGGCAACTGGCGCAACCAGTACAACCCGGCAACCACATTCATGCAACCACGCGACAGCAAGGGCGAGTTCCAGCCACAGTTCAATCCCGATGAATACACCCAGCACATATGCGAGAGTAACGCATGGCACTACATGTGGAGCGTACAGCATGACATTGAGGGATTGATTGACCTTGTAGGACGTGAGCGCTTTGAGGCGAAGCTCGACAGCATGTTCACATACTCGCCTGCCGAGAATGCCGACCTGCCGATATTCAGCACCGGAATGATTGGACAATACGCACACGGCAACGAGCCGAGCCACCACGTGGCATACCTTTTCAACCACATTGGCAAACCCGAGAAGACCCGCCAGTATGTACAGCAGATCATGAAGGAGCTGTACCGCAACACCCCCGACGGACTTTGCGGCAACGAGGACTGCGGACAGATGTCGGCATGGTACGTGATGAGCGCGATGGGATTCTACCCTGTTGACCCTTGCGGTGGTGAATATGAACTTGGCGCGCCACTATTCCCCGAGGTGAAGCTGCACCTTGAAAACGGGAAGGTGTTTACAATTACCTGTCATTTTTCGGGCGAAGCCCTCAACAACACGTCTGAGCAAAGCGAAGAATCTCAAAAAAAGAATGCTCCAAGAGTATGCCTCAACGGAGACGTAATCAACAGCACAACAATATCACACAATGACATTATTGAAGGCGGAACGCTGGAGTTCAAGTAATCCATTTAGGGGATTCCCTTGTGGATAACCAGTAACGAGCCTTTAAAAGCAGAATCCTGTTGCTCATTTAGAGTAACAGGATTTTGCTTAATAAATTCTTAAACGTTAAATCGATAAACGGATAAATAGTTAACGGTTTATTTTGCGAGGGCAACAGCACGAACCCTAAAACTATGATCCCGAT
>JAFYWE010000204.1 GCA_017558165.1 Bacteroidaceae bacterium | reverse complement strand
GCAAAAATCACTCTTCTACAGGCTTCATGTTTGTATATACGTTCTGAACGTCATCGTCCTCCTCGAGGCGCTCAACAATCTTGTCGATGATTGCACGCTGCTCCTCGGTAACGTCCTTCTGGTCGTTAGGGATACGTGTGAACTCGCTACCTGTGATCTCGAAGCCCTTCTCCTCGAGTGTCTTCTGGATTGCACCGAAAGATTTTGGATCACCGTAGATTGTGATCTCGTTCTCCTCCTCATCGTACTCATCCTCTACACCGTAATCGATAAGGTCAAGAATCAGTTCATCCATATCAAGGTCATCCTTCTTTGTAAATGTAAACACACTCTTCTGTGTGAACATGAAGTCAAGGCTACCCTGTGTACCGAGTGTACCGCCGAACTTGTTGAAAACGGCGCGTACGTTGGCAACGGTACGTGTGGTGTTGTCAGTTGCGGCATCCACGAAGATTGCGATACCGTAAGGGCCATAACCCTCGTATGGTACCTCCTTGTAATCCTTCTGGTCCTTACCCATCGCGTTCTTGATAGCGCGCTCGATGTTGTCCTTTGGCATGTTCTCGCGCTTAGCATTGGCGATGATAGCTCTCAGGTGTGAGTTTGTATCTGGGTCTGGACCGCCGGCCTTAACGGCAATGGCAATCTGTTTTCCAACACGGGTAAATACGCGTGCCATATTACCCCATCTCTTAAGTTTCGCAGCTTTACGGTATTCAAAAGCTCTACCCATAGTATAAATATTTTAGTTTGTTATTATTACCTTATTAATTATTAACGCTGGATTGCACCGAGACGCTTCTGGAAGTTCTCCATCAGGCGTGCCATTGTCTTGTCAATCACCTTGTCGTTGAGTGTCTGGTTGTCATCCTGGAGAACGAAGCTTACAGCGTAGCTCTTCTTGCCCTCCTCGAGGTTCTTGCCCTCATATACGTCGAACAATGTAACGGCCTTCAAAAGTTTCTTTTCGGTCTCACGTGCCACCTGCTCAATCTGTGCGAATGTGACGTTCTTGTCAATGAGCAGTGCGAGGTCGCGCTTGACTGCAGGGTACTTGCTGATCTCGGCGTAACCGATCTTGGCATTCTTTACTGCCTTCATGAGCTCTGTCCAGTTGATGTCGGCATAGAGAACCTCGCTGTCGATGTCGAAGCGCTTTGTAACCTTCTTGCGCAGGATACCCAACTGTGCCACAATCTTCTTGTTGCTCTGTGCCTGAACCTGGATAGCTGCCGAGAAGATATCGTCGCTGAATGTGGTGATAAGGCGCATTGCAGGCTTGAAGCCAAGACGGTCGAAGATGTGTTCAACTACAGCCTTGAGGTCGTATACTGACAATGGGCGGCCGGCCTCAATCCATGATGATGCCACGTTGTTGCCTGTCATCCACAACGCAAGGTGATAGCTCTCGCTGTATGGGCTGAGGATCTTCTCCTCCACTCTGTTCTCTGCGTCGAAACGGTAGCAGTTACCGAACTCAAAGAAGCTGAGGTCGGTGAACTTGCGGCTTACGTTGCGCTGGATGCTCTCAAGACCGCCGAACAGCATTGTCTGACGCATTACGTTGAGGTCATTGCTCAGCGGGTTCATCAGGCGCACGAGGTTCTCGCTCTTGAAGCTCTCGAGTTCGTCGTAGTAACCTGCAGCAGTGAGCGAGTTGTTAAGGATCTCATTGAAACCGCAACCAACCAGCTGCTCCGAGATTATGTTCTGCAACTTGTGCGACTTGTCCTCGGCACCCTTGGTGATGATTGACGAGTGCAGTGTTGTTGTTATCTCGATGTTGTTGTAGCCATAGATGCGCAGGATATCCTCCACGACGTCGCATGGACGCTGTACGTCCACGCGGTAAGGAGGTACAAGCAGTGACAGGCCCTTCTCGTTCTCCTCAACAACCTTCATCTCGAGTGATGTCACGATGTTCTTGATTGTCTCAGGAGCAAGCTCAACGCCGATAAGGCTGTTCACGTATGAGTACTCGAGCTCTACCTTGAAATCCTCAACCGGTGTCGGGTATACATCCTTTATCTCCATTGAGATTGTACCGCCGGCAAGCTCCTTGATGAGCATAGCGGCCTGCTTCAATGCATAGATAACGTTGTTAGGGTCGGTGCCGCGCTCGAAACGGAATGACGAGTCGGTCTGCAATGCGTGACGGCGCGATGTCTTGCGCACCCATGTCGGGTGGAAATATGCGCTCTCAAGGAACACGTTCTTTGTCTCCTCGGTAGTGCCGGACTCAAGACCGCCGAATACACCGGCGATGCACATAGGCTCCTCGGCGTTGCAGATCATGAGGTCGCGCTCCGACAGCTTGCGCTCCACTCCGTCAAGTGTAACGAATGGAGTACCCTCGGGGTATGTGCGGACTACAACCTTGCCGCCCTTGATCTTGTCGGCGTCAAAGCAGTGCATTGGCTGTCCGTATGCGTGCAGAATGTAGTTTGTGATATCCACGATGTTGTTGATTGGGCGAAGACCGATAATCTGCAGCTTCTCCTTCAACCACTCTGGGCTCTCCTTTACGGTAACGCCCTTTACTGTAACACCGGCATAGCGCATGCAAGCCTCGGTGTTCTGTACGTCAATGTCAATCTCAAGTGAGTTGTCATCAACCTTGAAATCGTCGCATGATGGACGGCGCAACTCGCTCGCGCCCTTGTTCTGCATGACATATGCATAGAGGTCGCGTGCCACGCCATAGTGTGAGCATGCGTCGGCACGGTTAGGAGTGATGTCCACGCCAATCAGGTAGTCGCTCTTGATGTTGTAGTAATCCTTTGCAAGAGTGCCTGGTACTGCGTCGGCCGGCAGAACGATGATGCCGTCGTGGCTGTTGCCGATGCCGATCTCGTCCTCGGCACAGATCATACCGAATGACTCGGCACCGCGGATCTTGCCCTTCTTGATTGTGAAGCACTCATCGCCGTTGTACAGCTTTGTACCGATAGTTGCTACAACAACCTTCTGGCCTGCCGCCACGTTGGGAGCGCCGCATACAATCTGCACAGGGTTACCGTCACCAAGATTAACTGTTGTAATATGCAAGTGGTCGCTGTCGGGGTGGTCAACGCAGGTGAGGACCTCACCGATAACCAAACCCTCAAGGCCACCCTTGATAGTCTGCACCTCTTCAACGCCATCGGTCTCAAGACCCATTGATGTGAGCGCTGCCGACACCTCCTCGGGTGTCATGTCGAAGTCGACATACTCTTTAAGCCAATTATAAGAAATGTTCATATACTATTATTTATTATTTCCGTATTACAGACAGGCACAAAACATTGTGGTATGTACCCATGATATTCCAATCTGCAAAATTACACTTTTTTCTTTAAAAAAGAAAGCAGAAGAGGAAAATGTGTTTAACGTTTAGTGTATAACGTTTTTGGGATGATTGTCAATCCAGCCCTTTCCCCATTGGAATTCATAAATAACACTTACAGAATACAGGCACGGTCTGTTTCCGCACAAGTCAAAAAAATCTTTTTCTTTTTTTTTGTTTTCTTTTTTACTTTGTGCCTTGTTTTGCGACATGTTTGTAGAAAAGCAAACCAAATGAAAAAAACAGATTTTGAAATATTATCCGAAAAGCTCAGGCCCAAGTTGCTTTCTGTGGCGCGGAATTTCGCTTACGCCTCGGGCATTGAGGCAGAAGATGTAGTTCAGGAGACACTTATAGCTCTGTGGAACATCACCCTACAGGGGCAGGAGGTAAGGAATATCGAGGCAATGGCTACAAGGATTACAAAGAATATCTGTGTCTCGCACTACCGCAGGATTCATCTTGACACCCAATCCCTGCTCCACGACAATTACATTGGAGGCACTGAGGCTACTCAACTCACCGACAGGAATGATTTGAGAACCATAAAAAAGAGCATATACGCATCGCTTACCAATACCCAGAGGGAGTATCTGCGCATGAGGAATGACGAAGGGATGACGCTCGAAGAGATTGCAGAGGTTACCGGAAAACCCAAGACAAGCATAAAGTCAACTATCTCCGCAGCAAGAAAACAGATGTTAGAACTAATAAAGAAACAGTTATGAAAGATATAAATGATAAAGATTACCGCACAGCGCTCATTGCAAGATATCTTGAGGCTGATACAACGGTTGTCGAAGAGGCTCTGCTTGCCGGTTACTACGCAGCGAACAAGGCCGATGATGACGAAACCGCTGTAGCCGGGATGATTATGATGGAGCACGCCGATGCCCCATTACTCTCAAGGGAAGGCGCAAAGGAGTATGAGCGCATCATCAATATGGCACCTGCGCGTCCAAAAAGGAAAAAACTGTACCGTCTGCTATGGTCAGGTGGCATTGCCGCAGCTGTGGTGCTGCTGTTCTTTTTCAGCTACGGTACCCGGGAAGAGCCCGAACCATACGCTGCCTTTGACACGATAGAGCTCGCCGAGCATATGCAGCAGATAATGAATCTGAATATGGAGGATGTGACATCCATCAAGGCCTCGCCGGTACAGGAGTGTGTGTTGCTCACGGCAACGCTTGCCGACGGAAGCACAAAGACATTCGTCATGAGCAAATCAGAAGAAGAAGAAGGAAGTACTTCATTCATAGCAATAAATTAACAACCAAAAAAACTTAACGTATGAGAACCTTATTATTGACGGCACTTTGTGCCGTAGCCATCAGTTCACAGGCTGTAGAGGAAAAGAGAGATACTGTAGACAAGTATATAATCGACAAGAAGGCAGTAGCACATTTTGACGGTTCGCAGCTCGAAGGCAAACGTGTCCAGAAGTATATGATAGCATATAAAGAGAACGGCAATGTGGTTGAGAAGAACCATGTCATCTACACCGACGGCCAGGCAAGCATTGTTTTAGCCGGTGCAGTGACAGACAATGGCATTATTGTTGATAATACTGTAGAAGCCCTTATTGTTGTTGACGGGATAGAGGTCTCTCCTGAATCATTCTCAAAGATGAGGGCAGAGGATATCAAGAGTATGACTGTTTTGAAGGAGAATTCAGCAGTTGAGTTGTATGGGGATAAAGGCCGTAAAGGAGTCATTGTCGTAGAGACGAAAGCCGGTAAGGCAAAACCACTTATCCTCGTTGACGGTCATGAGTGTACTCCGGATGAAATTGTCACAATAAAACAGGAAGACATATTAAATGTCGTCAATTATAAGGCCGGCTCGGCTCCTGCCAATACATACAAGGAAAAAGGCCGTGGAGGTGTCATTATCATAACAACCAAGAATGGTAGCGGAATGAAAATATTACGGGCGAGAGACAAAAAATAAGAATATATTTCAAGTAGAGAGTGCCGCGGCACTCTCTACAATTATTTTGTCAGCGCGTCACTTAATTCTCTCCCGCTTGTACAACTTTCACTCGTTTTTACTATATTTGAGGTAAACCTCGAATATTTTCTGCACTCGAAGTAAAAAACATTCAAGCAAGCTTGATGTTTCTCGCTCGTTTGTTTGTATATTTGCATCCAAATTAAAATCCAGCAATATATGAGCAAGATAATACTTACAGGTGACCGTCCTACCGGCCGCCTTCATTTGGGACACTATGTAGGTTCTCTTCGCCGCCGTGTGGAGTTGCAGAACTCTGGTCTCTATGACAAGATTTTCATCATGATTGCCGATGCACAGGCACTCACCGACAATGCCGACAACCCCGAGAAGGTTCGCCAGAACATCATTGAGGTTGCGCTCGACTACCTGTCGGTAGGTATTGACCCATCGCAGTGCACAATCTTTATCCAGTCACAGGTTCCCGAGCTTTGCGAGCTTGCGTTCTACTATATGAACCTGGTGACCGTGTCACGCCTGCAGCGCAACCCTACAGTGAAGACCGAGATCCAGATGCGCAACTTCGAGACAAGCATCCCTGTAGGTTTCTTCACCTACCCCATAAGCCAGGCTTCGGACATCACTGCATTCCGCGCTACAACAGTTCCTGCCGGCGAGGACCAGCAGCCAATGATTGAGCAGGCACGTGAGATTGCACGCCGTTTCAACGGTATCTATGGCGAGACACTCGTTGAGCCCGAGATCCTGTTGCCAACAAATGCGGCTTGTCTGCGCTTGCCTGGAACCGACGGTAAGGCGAAGATGAGCAAGTCGCTGGGTAACTGCATCTATCTCTCCGATACAGCCGAGGAACTCAAGCAGCGTGTGATGTCAATGTATACCGACCCTGATCATCTCCGCGTTCAGGATCCAGGCAAGGTCGAGGGCAACACTGTGTTCACATATCTTGACGCGTTCTGCCGTCCCGAGCACTTCGAGAAGTACTTGCCTGAGTATCCAAACCTTGACGAGCTCAAGGCTCACTACATGCGTGGCGGCTTGGGTGACGTGAAGGTAAAGCGTTTCCTCATTGCAATCCTTGAGGAGGAACTCGCGCCTATCCGCGCACGCCGCAAGGAGTGGGAGCAGAAGATCCACGAGGTATACGCCCTGTTGCAGAAGGGTTGCGAGGATGCCCGTGCCGTTGCTGCCGATACATTGAACGATGTGCGTCGCGCAATGAAGATCAACTACTTCGAGGACAAGGAACTCATCGAGGAGCAGGCCAAGAAGTTTGCCGAAGGTAAGTAAAGACAACAAGTCATAATATAATCAGCAAGGAAGGTCCAATACCATCCTTGCTGATTTTTATATGCCGATGGGTCATCCTTATCAGGCCGTGAACCCGATTCCGCGGTATATCTTGCAGCTTTTCTTTGTCTGCTTGTGCAGTGCGTAAGCGGCATTTACATCCTCGGCAACAATCAAGCGATAATCATCGCGGCTTATTGGAGCGCTGTACTCCATGAGTCTTTCACTTTGTGCCGGGATGATACCATTGTCCACATACTGTCCTACCCAGCGCGCATTGCAGAAGTCCCAATCCTTTGTCCTTACGGTCTCTTCAATGGTGCTGTACAACAGTTCGCGGGCATCCTCGGTGAGTTCGTAGTCCTCCTGGGAGAGTTTCAGCTCCGCTATCTGCATGAGTTCGTCGGCGTTGTAGTCCGCGAATTCGAATTTATACGGGAAGCGACCGCTCAGTCCTTGGTTGCTGCGCATCATCATTTCAATCTCCTTGCTGTAACCGGCAAATATCACAATCATGTCACAGTTGTCCTGCGCCATCACGGTCAAAAGGCATTCTATCGCGCGATATCCGAAATCCTTGCGGTCGCTCATACAGTCGCACAGGGTATATGCCTCGTCAATGAAGAGGATATTTCCCCTTGCCTCCTGCAGGATACGCTGCATGTTACTCTCGGTCTCGCCGATGTAACGTCCCACAATCTTGCCTCTGTCTACAAATATCACATCACCTTTTGACAGCAGGCCCAATGAGCGGTAAATGCGTCCCATCATCTTTGCCACCGTTGTCTTGCCGGTTCCCGGGTTGCCGGTGAACAGCATGTGGTGGCTTTCGCCACCTTTCACCTTGAGCCCCAGACGGCGACGCTCGGCACTGATCTTCAAACGGTTGAACGTGGTTATTATGTTCTGTTTCACATTGTTCAGGCCAACCATTGTGTTCAGTTGCCTTATACTCTCCTCAAATCCGTCCTCCCGTTCCATAAGAATCTTTTCCTTGTCAATGTCACAGGCCTCTACCGTTGAAAGGTACGCCTTGTCCGTGATGCTCTTCTTGTCAATTGAGGTCATCACGCGACTGACAAAATTATCAACAATGCCTTTCTTAACAAAATCATAGATGTCAGCCGTTTTCAATCCATTAAGACTACCATTGCTTTCGGCGCACAGCACGGCGTCAACCAATGACTGCTGTGCCTGGTGCGAGAGTCTCAGGTCACACTTCTTCAGTTCCTTTATCACTCTGTCGACAACGGTCTCGGCAATGACATTCCCGCCTGGAATATAATTCGTTTCGGGGAAATGATTCTTCAGCTGCGGGAATGAATCGAAAAACTGGCCAATTTCGGCACGGCTGCCGATAAGGCACACTGAAAGTGCCGAATGGCGGTTCATTGCTTCAATCATCTTCTTCGCTAGAAGAGAAGCATTGGCACCAAGTGCCGTGAAGTTGTAAAAGGCAATGCAGTTGTTGTTGCATCCGCTGAACTCCTCTGTAATCTTATCAATTGCCACCGATACAGTACCGTTATCGGCAAAGGTGATGCAATCGACAGAGTGAAAATATGATATATTCCAGAACATGCGGCTCATGCATTTCAGGGCTTCCATCTCGGTAGCTCCAGTACCTCCATTGTATATGAAATGTGGGGGTGCGGTCAAGGCGTTCAGTCCCATTGAGCTACGCTTCCTGTTCAGGTAGCAGCTCTGATAAGCGGACAGTGCAAAGTCCTTCATCTCGATGGTGGCATCGCTCTCACGTAAACGATGCCAGTAGTAATCCTTCTCTAACTCATAAAGGATCAGGAACTCCTCGCCGAACGGCTTGATGTCCGAGATTCCTTTTATGCAGTCCTCCCCTCCATCGACAGCAAGTTCCACCTTCCAGTGCGGAATGCCGTTCTGCATTACAAAGAGCTGATACTCCCCGAATGGGATGTACGTCGTGTTAAGGCGTGCCGAGAGGTTTTTCCTCTTGCGGCAGCTGAAGGTGTCCCAGGCAAAAGTGGCACCTCGTGATACAAGGTTGAAGTTGCGATTGTACAGGAAGAGCGAGTAGGCATACCTCTTGTCAAGCATCTCTTCAAACCTCAGTGAGACATCAATGGCATGATTCTGGCAATCGGCCTTTATGCTCACCATTTCCGGGGCAATCGACGGTAGTTCCATATCGCCGTCAACCTTCACGAACGGTATAAAACAGCCATCGTTGTAGCTCTTGTAAACCGTAGAGAGTCCTTCAATCTCTACACCCCATATGTAGAAAAAGTAGTTACCGCACGGTAATGTCTCGACAGCATCATTGAAAGTAGCCCTCAGCAATCTTTCATCATCGTCAAAATAGAGGGGCACACGTTCTATCGGGTTGGTTTCCGAGGCCCTATAGATGTACACTACAGGTGTGTGCGGTTTTTGGTAGTCGGTGATCGAGTGCGCGGTAAGTACCAGCTTCAAGCACTCTTCCTCGTTCGACACAAGGATGACGGGTTCGCCCTTCAAGGATTGCTCTTCGTAAGCACTATTGTGAATGACAAGTTCTGAAGCCTTGCACAGGTGTGGCTGGCATGGTATCTTATAGTTGTAGCTACCAAGTTTAAAGTAGGTGCTTCCATGCTTGAACTCAACAAATTCGTCGTCATCATCGCTCTCATCATCGTCGTCATCATCATTCTCATCGTCACCGTTGTCCTCGTTATCCTCCTCGTCATCGAAGTCTTCCGCATCGTCGTCTTTTATCTCGTTATTCCCGTTTTCGATGTCTTCCTCAAGGCTCTTGCGGATGAACTCATCCAGGAGCCTGTCAAAATCATCGCTGGCGTCATTCATTATTGATGGTGTTGTTGTGCTTGCCATATCGTTATTGAACTCGTTGTTGTAAATAGTTGTATTTTCCATAGTTATCGTAATTAAAAGGTTAATGTATAAGAGGTCACCGCCGAACGGCGGCAACAAAGGCTTACATTCAGGCAGCACACACGCAGTGTTGCCCAAACGGTTGAGTTTAGGGGACACGAAGATTTGCCTGTCAATGCCGGATGCAAGGACAGGAACGGATAGTCAAATAAGACAATGTCTGTTTTGCCGATATTGCAGAACGGATTGAAACCGGTTACATAAGAATCTTGTCCGATATCATTGTGATACGAAGCAACGCATAACCGTCAATCATCGGCATGGTACAAAAAGTCAAAGAACATCACGTTCGGCACGACCGCAGACGCGACCATGTCAAATGCATTTCATTGTTCTTTGATTTTTGTGTTGGAAAATTCACTTTTACAATCGATTTTATTACGTTCAACAACGTTGTATCGTTTGATAAACGAGTTGCCCCACAGGCACTCTGACGTCAAAAGTATGAATTCTTTCGGTAATTAAAAAGCATTTCAGTAAAAATCTTCGTTTGCCGATATTATTTTTGGTAGTGATATAGATGTTGAACCAAAAGTAGTTTGTCATACTGAGCGTAGCGAACCAACGGTCGACGCCCGAAGGGGCTAAAGTCAAGTATCTCTATTCAGTGCGCTCTTGAGATCCCTCACTGCGTATCGGGATGACAAGTTAACGCAGAAAATGAAACATGGGTCAACTGCTATATTATTGCTTAAAAAAAAATAAATACTTTAAATTATGCAATAATCAGCCTTTAAGAACGTTTATACAATTAAAACACAAACAATATAATGAAAAATTTTATCAATAGATTCTGGTGGCTGTTTCCAGTGCTTTTTGCTGCATCGCTGTTTATTCCCATCAAATGCGTTTTAACAACGCCACATTTCTGGGCTATTTCATCACTCCTGACATTCGTGGCAATGATCGTGACGTGGGTTCTG
>JAFYWE010000022.1 GCA_017558165.1 Bacteroidaceae bacterium | reverse complement strand
CCTTTGTAGTTTGGGATACAATTGATGACAGGTCAACAGATAGCAGAAAAATAGCGGTCAAGAGCCTTATCGCCTGGCTATGGAGAAACTCCGGAGGCGCACGCGGACAGGCTGTCGCAAACACGTTCATAGGCCTTATTGACGTCCTGTGCCAGATGCTGTGGGTGCTTGCCTGCAAGCACGCCATTGATATCGCTACAGGTGTGGAGGAGGGTTCGCTGACCGTGACCGGCACAATAATAGCGTCGCTCATGCTCACCGAGATTCTCTCACGCAGTGCAAGCCGCTGGATACACGCCGTAATAGGCATAAAGGTGCGCAACAGGCTGAGGTTGAGGATTTTCTCACGCTTGCTGCGTGCCGATTGGATGCGCTTGCAGAAGCACCACACCGGCGATCTCACCAACCGCCTTGAGGGTGACGTGAACAGCATAACTGCACTCATAACCGAGAGCATCCCGGCCACGTTGGTAGTGCTGGCACAGTTGACGGCATCGTTCTTCCTGCTGTTCAGCATGAGCCCGATGCTTGCGGTATCGGTAATGATAATACTGCCCGTATGCCTTGTAGTCAGCCGGTTCTACATACGCAAGATGCGCAAGTTCAACCGCGACGTACGCGACAGCGACAGCAAGATACAGTCGGTACTGCAGGAGAGCCTTCAACACAAGGAGCTCATAAAGGCGCTTGAGCAGAACGACTCGACCGAAAAGCAGTTGACAGAGCTCCAGAAACAGCTACACACACAGGTGACAACCCGCACCAAGTTCTCTTTGGGAGCATTCGGCCTCATACAGTTGGGATTCGCGGCAGGATACCTTGTTACATTCCTGTGGGGTGCAGACAGCCTGCGCGACGGACTGATAACATTCGGTACCATGACCGCTTATCTGCAACTTGTAGGCCTCATACAGCGCCCTACAATGGAGTTGAGCCGTTACATACCTGGCATCGTATCTTCATTGACCGCAGCCGAGCGACTATACGAGCTTGAGGACATTCCGCTTGAAAGACAAGGCGAAGCAATAATGCTTGACGGCACGGCTGGTGTACGCTTCAAGGATGTAACGTTCGCGTATGACGGTAAGGATCGCAACATACTGGAGGGATTCTGCTATGATTTCCCACCCAACAGCAGTACCGCCATCGTTGGCGAGACCGGTGCCGGAAAAACCACCCTCATACGCCTGCTGGTAGCGCTGATAAACCCGAAGAGCGGAAGCATAGAGTTGTACAACGGCAACGGATGCCACACGTCATCGACACTTACACGCAGCAATTTCGTATACATTCCGCAGGGCAACAGCCTTGTAAGCGGAACGGTGCGTGATAACCTGTTGATGGGAAACCCCGACGCAACAGATGAGGAGTTGAGACGCGCACTGCACATTGCCTGCGCCGAGTACGTGTTTGACATGCCACAGGGCATGGACAGCGAGATTACCGAGCGCGGAGGAGGACTGAGCGAGGGCCAGGCACAGCGCATTGCGATAGCCCGTTCGATACTCCGCCCTGGAAGCATCCTCATCCTAGACGAGGTAACATCAGCCCTGGATGAGGAAACCGAGCAGGAGATGTTGCGCCGCCTGATGCAGAGCCAGATAGGAAAGACACTGATTTTCGTCACCCACAGGCCTGCGATAATGCAGTATTGCAACCAGGTGCTGCGCATAGAGAAGAATAACGGGTAAGCCCGAATTAGAAGCTGTTGGCCCGAATTTCTTTGTTAATGTCATCCCGATACGCAGTGAGGTATCTCAAAAAAAAGATAACGAGATATCTCCCATACGGTCGATATGACATCAACGCAGAGTATTATGCTTTTTGAGTCAACATCTATATCATTACCTAAAATAAAGGAAACGGATAATAAACTGCAGAAAAATCCGTTTTTAATAAGATAAAAGGAGAAGTTACTATGATTGAGTACCTTAGAGGAGAACTTGCCGAGCTGACACCTGCCACAGCCATCATCGAGTGCTGCGGAGTGGGATACGAGACAAGCATTACGCTGAATACATACAGCGCACTGCAAGGCAAGAAGGAGGTTAAAGTATACATATACGAGGTCATACGCGAGGATGCGCACCAGCTGTTCGGCTTCAGCAACAAGCAGGAACGCGAACTGTTCCTGTTACTGATATCCGTGTCGGGTATCGGTGGCAACACCGCACGCACAATCCTGTCGGCATTCACCGTCAACGAGCTGTGCAGCGCCATAGCCGAAGGCAACGAAGTTGCCATAAAGAGCGTGAAGGGAATCGGTCTGAAGACCGCACAGCGACTCATCGTTGACCTCAAGGACAAGATAAAGGGCATATACGAAGTACCTGCCGGCAGCGTAGCCCCTGTAGTGGCAATGAACAACGAGAACATCGATGGTGCCGTACAGGCCCTCGCTATGTTGGGATTCCCCGTATCGGCCGCCAACAAGGTGGTACAGTCCATAGCCAAGAGCGAGCCCGGAGCCACAATCGAGCAGCTTATCAAACTAGCACTCAAACAGCTATAACACAATGAACAGACGCACACTGACACTGGTTCTGACACTTTTCGTAAGCATCACGATGCTTGCGCAGGGCAGTGTGCGCGGTGATTCGATACGTCAGGCACGACGCACGGCACGCCAACAGGCACGCGAGGCAAGGGATACCATACCCGCACGCTACCCAGTCGCGAAGACCGCCCCGGAGAGTATGGAAGACCTGCAACGTCAGCCCATGGACCTGAGGAACCCCGACAACATTATATCGGACACCATCTACAACGAGAATGAGGGCACATACAGCATCGCTACACGTCTGGGCGACAGGTTCGTGCTCGGCACTCCGTTATTGCTCGACCGCAACGAGTACTCATTGTGGTACGAAAAAAAGCAGATGCAGAGCTATTTCAGGAAGAAAGGTAACGAGGAGTGGGAGAACTCCCAGAAAAAGGACAAGTTTGACTTCACCGACATGCATTTCGACCTGGGACCGGCCGAGAAGATATTCGGCCCTGGAGGAGTGCGCATAACCACAAAGGGAAATGCCGAGATAAAGATGGGATACTCGATGCAGAGCATTGACAACCCATCGTTACCGTCACGTAGCCGCAGTACCAGCAGTT
>JAFYWE010000203.1 GCA_017558165.1 Bacteroidaceae bacterium | reverse complement strand
TTCAATGGCACCATTGCGGGCGAGCAATGTTTGCGACGACGGGAGCTTTAGCTCCCCAAAGGAGTGTGCTTCAGCACCACAGCCAACCGAGGGATGTCGCTTGCGACTCGCGAATTTGTTATGCAAATCGACAATACCGTCAGCAATTAGTCGTGCGTAGTGCAGACGAAGTTTGCACCGCACGGGATGCGAAAAGGCGGTGTTGTCAATTTCAAAAGGCTGTTATGACTAATTTTGTTCTGTGCCGAGTTCTTTGCTACTTTCTGTCGCACAGAAAGTAGGTATAGCAAGACTGAAAAAAGAATGTAAGACAACTGATTCAGGAGAAAATCTACTGCCTAAATCCAATTTTGACCAACACTTTTTGCCACTGAGCCTGAATTACGCAGTACACGACCGGGCGGGCAGACCGCGCCCCTACAAGCAAATAATGAGGAGCACCCTGTTGGTTTGGAGGAGTCTGGAAGTATGCAAATCCAGGATGGCGAACACTATAGCTGGAATTGAGATATTTCCCATGCGGTCGATATGACAAGTATAATGGTAATAAACAATCCGCTCGGATGTCGTGTGACATCCGAGCGGATTCTGTTATGGAGAGTACCTGTTTACTTTACAAGTACTTTCTTTGTTGTCACTGCGCCGTTGGCGTGGACTGTCTTGATGATGTTGAGGCCCTTTACTGGCTGCTCTGACATCTGTCCACCTACTGTGTAGTATACGGTGCTGATGGCAGCATTGCCCTCGACTGCAACGCTCTTGATCTCCGATGCTACTGTGTTGTCATCAACGATGTACCACTTTGTGGCCTCTGGGTTTGAGTTGATTGACTCGAACTGTGCGATGGCCCATGAGTTCCTACCGTCCTGGTGTGTAGATGCGCACAGGTAGCGTCCTGGAGCAAAGTAGTCCGAGATGCGGTATTTTGCGCTACCTGCAATGCGGGTCACGTCGAATGTGGTAGGGAAGTCAAGTGGCTCAAGGTAGCCGTTGCTGCTGCCAAGGTAGTAGTATGGCTCGTAGAGACACATCATGAAGTATGTGTTGACGTCGGTATCGTCTTTCTCGAATGTGTAGTACCATGTCTCGTCAGGGTCATTGCCGCATGTGTTGTATCTTACCATTGCGTTGTCCGGGTTGTACTCGAGGTACTTGCATACGCCCTGGTTGTCATAGAATGGCTTGAATGCTGACTGTATTCTGTACTCGGCAGCCTCGGTGATTGTGTTACGGCTGTTGTCGTCAATCTCCTCGATGGCTTTGTCAATCATTGCCGCAACCTCGGCAGCCTTTGCCTTGTCCTTGTTCTTGAGGCACGCGTTCACGGCGTTGAGTGCATCGGCATAACCGTTGCCGATCTCCTTGAAGAAACCGGGTGCTGTACCGGTCTTGATGTCGCTCTCGCTGATAGCCTTATTGATGTTGCTCAGGTAGAGATAGTCTGCGTTGTCCATTGTGATGTTGTAGATGAGCCACTCGCTCTCCTTTGTGAGGTAGTCGATGCTCTCGATGTTCATTACGTTCACATGGTTCTTGCCTGCCTGGTATGCGTTGTATGGGAGGTCGTTCTCGCTCTTCTCGGTGTACATGTAGAATGAGCCCTCCTCGCTGCCTTCCTCAATGAAGAGGCTTGCGGCGCACTCGTCGAATACCACGCCGTATACGTTCTGCTCAACATCGATGTCGGCCCAGTATGATGCCGATGCGAGTGACTTGATGTGGAATGTACCGTCGCTGTTCTTCTCGAAACGGAACGCGCACTCGCCACGCAGTACCTTTGCGTCGAACTTGTCGGCACCTGATACCCAGTATGAGTTGTCGCCGGCCGAGCGTATTGCATAGAGGTTGCCCTCCTTGATGTCATCGGCGTCCATTACCTGCTCGCCAAGTACTGCATTCCAGGTGTTCTCCGAGAAGAGGTACTTTGTGTAGAGCTCACCCTTTGCTGTGAGTGCAAGCTCCATTGGGAGTGCGAACTGGTCCTTTGATGTGTGCTTGATGGAGAATGCCTGCAGTGGGGTAGGGAATGTGATCTCTACGTATACCTCGCTTGTCGGGGTAATCAGCGCATCGCCACCTGTAGCCGACTGGTATACGGTACCTGTGCTGCCGTCGCATATGTACTCCAATGGGCCTGTTGTAGACTCGGAGTTTGTGGTGATGTCGTATGCTGTCAAGTCAACCTTCTCGCCGTCGGGTGTGTAGATGCCAAGCTCGGCAAATGCGTAGATGGGGAATCCGTTGTACTCCTCGCCGCCTCTTGATCTTGTGAATGTGATGCGTACGCCGTCAACAGCCTTGTCGAGTGCGTATACAGGAGACTCCCAAACGTAATATCTAAGGCTTGTAAGCTGGCCGGGGAGGCCCTGTGCGTCTGCCGCATAGTATGGGAGTGGCTTGAGCTCCTTGACCTGTGTGGCGTGGAATCTTGCAAGCTCGTTGTCGAGGTACTCGATGTATGTCTCGAGCTCGCCGATACCTGTAACGCCATAGATCTCGTCAATTACGCTGTAGTAGATGTCCTCGAGCTTGAGCAGCTCCTTTGATGGGTAACCGCCAACGACTGGAACCTCGTCGAACCAGACGATGTCGTCGCTGTCGGTAAGGTCATAGATTGACTCTGTGAGGTCCTGCAACTTCACGAGCACGTAGTTGAAGACTGCGTTGTTGAGGTTCTTCTCGGCAGCGCTGTAATCAGCTGCTGTACCGCCGGCTGCAACAAGCGCCTTGCCCTCCTCAATGGCTTTGAGCAGTGCCGCGTACTCGCCCTCGTCGCCGTTGATCTCGCCGTTGTAGCGCTCGATGCGCTCCTCGGCACTGGCGATGGCCTTCTCAAGTGCCTCGATGGCAACCTTGATGTCGGTGCTTGCATTGTAGATTGTGAAGTAGAGGCCACCCATTGTGCTGCTGTCCCATGTTGCCTTGTTCACGCCGGTCTTTGGCTTCAGGTAACCGGTAAGGTCGTGGATGATGTTGGCACCGCCGCTGGTCTTGATCTCGAACTGGCCCTCGCCGTTCTCGACAAAGTATACCTTTGTGGCATATGCTACGTTGCTTGTAGATGTAGATGATACGTTGAAGGCGTCGGCAAGGTACATCTCCGATGCAATCCAGTAGATGTAGTAGTAACCGTCACCTGCAGGAACGAATTTCACGAGAGATGCCGCTGTGCAGTCCTTTGTACCGCCGTAGGCCGATGTCATGAAGAGCTCGCCCGGGAATGTTACACCGTCCTCCTCATATACAGGGGCGTTACCCTTGATGATGGCGTATGATGTGAGCGCCTCAAGCTCCTCGATGCTCTTGATCTCGTTGCCAAGTGTGAACTCGATGTTGCTGTAAGGCATGTAGTCTGTACCTGGTGTGATACCGAGGTATGTGGTGTGTGGGCCAGAAGGCATAACGAGCTTGAAGTAGAACTCATCTACCTTCTCCTCAAGGTCAAGCTCAACGTATGGGAAACGGTTTGGCCATGCGGTTGTGACGCCTGTGTCGAGGCTGAAGTTTGTAGAGATGTAGCGTGTGTTCTCGTTGTTGTCATTGATCTTGTCGAGCTCCGGTGACTGGTAGCCTCCCATGCCGAACATTGCCATGAAACCGCCGTCTGGCTCAGGTGAGTTTGTTGATGGTGTGTAGGCGATGCTGTTGCCGTCGGCGTCATAGATGACAAGCTCGGCAATAGACAGGATAGGGTGCTGGTTACCGAAGATTCTTCGTTGGGCAACGTCACATATTCCGGCCGAGAGTCTGTTCTGCGCTGCAGACTGGCCGCTCTCCTTCTCGTACACATCATTAGAGATTGATGTCAATCTGATGGTAGCTGTAGGTGAGTCCAACTTGATTACGTCACTGGTGAAAACGCACTTTCCGTTGCTTTCCTTACCCGGAAGTCCGTCATCCTTTGTAATGGTCACCTGCCAGTCCTGGGCATAGGATGCTGTAAGGCACGCCATTACGAAAGTCAAAAAGGTGTAGATTCTTTTCATAATATTGTTTTTTGATTATTAAATATAAAGCAATAATTTAGGTGTTGACCCAAAAGTAGTTTGTCATACTGAGCATAGCGAAGTATCTCTATTCAGCGCGTTCTTGAGATCCTTCACATTCGTTATTCGCTACGCTCATCGAGAACATCTTTTAATGTTTTCATTAAGGTATGGTCAGGATGACAAGTTTACGCAGAAAATGAAACATGGGTCAACTGCTATATTGTTATCTTTTTATATTCAAAAATGTCTGTTTTCTTCTTTTTCCCGGTTACGTAGCCCGCTACGCGCCCTACAAAAAATAATAAAACACCTTATTTTTGCTCTATAAAAAACTTGGCGATATAAATTTAAACAGCTTCTTAGTTGTCTATATTTCTTGATACTTTCAAAACGTCGTGATCCAAGGGACTGTACAGTGTGTGGTTTCTACCGGTACTGACACTTCAGTTCCTGGTGATGGACTGCATGGGACGGTGTCCGGCAAAATGTGTGGGACGGCCATTGCCCGTAGCATTTATTATTTGCAAAGTTACGGCGGTGTTTTTGAACCTTCAAGTAACGATGTCCTACATTTTGTTCATCAATACCGCTTATTATCGGTTAAAACCGCATTTGTAAACCGATTTGTAAACACCTTTATTTAGGTATCTACACGGATTTGACCTATTTTTGCCATGTTGATAAACATGTTTGTTGAACGGCTGTCTACATGTAGTATACAGGAGTGAGGCACCATATTCTACAAATAGTGCCTTTTATGCGTGTTGTTGAAATTCTTCACTTCGCTAAGGATGCAAACCGTATTTGGATCAACATCTATATCATTACTAATAAAATTATAAGGAATTAATATGTCTTTCTGGAAAAAATACACACTGATATTCCACGCACTGGTACTGATGTGCTGTACAGGTCTTGCCAATGATGATCTGTTCAGGCTGCCGAGGGCATTGCAACGTGAAGGAAAACCCGATGAGGCAATTGTGGCTTTCAAGGATTATCTGTCACAACCTTTGGCCGATGATGTCGATGGCGAGCAACTGGCAATATACACCGATGCGTTGATGCAACTGATGAATACCTACCAGAGCAAGGGTGAGCCAGAGGAGTGCATATCGGCCTTGCAGGAGGTGTTCAAGATGTCTTCCAACATACCAAGGCATTGCTTGAGGGATTACTATTCGGTGCTGGGGTATGCGCTGTCACGTACCGAAAGGATGGATGAGGCCGAGGAGACAATGTTGAAGGTGTTTGCACTGCCGCTACGTCATGCCACCCCCGAGCGTTATTTCCGTGACTATGCGTATGCGGCTGCCGTGTTCTACAGTAACCCGGAGTATCAGAACGAGGTTATTGAATGGTGCCAGGAGGCAATGAAGCAGGCGCAGCTGTGCAAGAATACATCGGGAAAGCAGTGGGTGATGGCAATGCTGGGCTCTCTGTATAAAAAGAACGGCTACCTCAACGAGGCCTTTGAACTGTTCCAGCAAAGTAAGGAAGAGGCGCGGGCAAAGAATGATGATTTGGGAGTGCTTAACAGCCTGCATGCCCTTGTCGACATATTCCTTTACTGGGATATACCGGAGTACGCCAACATATACGCGACAGAGGCTGTAAGGGTAGAGGAGAGCATGAAAACTGAGAACCCTATGGTTTCGGCACAGACTTATATAAATAAGGGGCGTGCACTGTATCAGCTTGGGGAGACGGATTCTGTCTTCATGTATACCGGAAAGGCAATTGAGCTCTGTAAATCATTGCCTTACAACAGCGGTATGGTGGATGTGGATCTCCTGCATGGTATATGCATGACCGAAAGGGGTGGTGATTCCTTGCAGATGGGTATTGAAGGTTTGCAGAATGTGGCACGCCAAGGTACTGCCATGAACCGTGCCAAGGCATATCACCAACTGGCTCAGACCTATTTGGGGATTGGAAAGAGTGGCGAAGCCGAGGTTATGCTTGACAGCGTGTGCTCATTGCTGGACCTGAACGGATCTCCTGTATATATGCACCTTGACTATAAGCCTATCATAGACCATTATCTGAAAAAGAAGGACCACCATAAGGTGGAGCAATATGTAAGGCTCATGCTCCAGGAGCAGCAGGCCTTTAAGGAGAAGAGGCTGAATTTTAACCTTGTCGAGACTATCGTTGACCTGCAGACCGAGCAGAAGAGGCAGGAGCTGAGAATAGCGCAGCTTGGACAGGCCAACCATCGTCTGTGGCTATTTATATGTATGGCAATGTCAGCCGTTGCCATCTCCATTGTTGTTGCGATGCTCATGCGCCAGAAGA
>JAFYWE010000202.1 GCA_017558165.1 Bacteroidaceae bacterium | reverse complement strand
GCAGGTTGCCATCAGGGAGATGACATACCTTTTCATCATCATCGCACTGAGCGCCATCAATGGCCTCACGGTGAGCGAGTTGAGCCTTGGCGAAGTAATCATCATCAACCTGCTGTTCATTGTGTCAATCTGGTTCTGCGAGAGCAAGGTGCTCATCAGCCACTACTCTTACAAGGTGATCAAGTATGACAACGTGAACCTCATCACCCCCGACAAGCGCGAGGAGCTCATTGCCGACCTGGAGAAGCGCACTGGCCTCAAGATAGAGAAGGTAGAGGTAGGCAGCATCGATTTCCTCAAGGATGCGGCAATCGTGAAGATGTACTACAAAAGCACCGCATCAAACAACTCTGTAGATACTACTTTAAAAGCACCGGTAGATGAATACAAACTCAAGAACTAAGAAAAGACTTATCAGGTACCTGCTGTCGGCGGTACTTGTCATCGCTCCCGTATGCATTGCAAACGCACAGAGCGAGAGTGACGAATTCGGCGTGTGGACAACGCTCGAGGCGTCAAAGAAGATCAACAAGAAGCTCAAGCTCGACTTCGAGGCCGAGTTGCGCACCATTGAAGGACTCGGCGACATGGAACGAGTATCAGTTGGTGCAGGAGCAAGTTACAAACTCACGAAATGGTTCAAGGCAAGCGCCGGCTATATTTTCATATATAGTCATAACCTCGACTCCAAGAAGCTCAAGGAGACGGTTGAGGATGAGGAAGGCAACCTGTTCAGCACATACAACGTCGACCACGCCTACTGGACCGAACGCCATCGTTTCCACGTGTCGTTGTCGGGTGACTACAAGATAGGCCGTGTAGAGTTCACCTTGCGCGAGCGTCTGCAGTACACGCGTACCAACTCGGCAACAACCGACGAGACAAAGTACAATTATGACCTTGGCCTTGACCCTATCTTATCTACAGAAGACAATGAATGGGTCATTACTACCGCCCCTGAGTTCAAGGAAGCGAAGGACAACACCACACTGCGTTCACGCCTGAGCGCGAAATGGGACATCCGCAACTGCAAGTTCACACCGTTTGCCTCGGTAGAGCTATACACGCGCCTCGACGAGTGGAAGGGATGCGACAAGCTACGCTACCGCGTGGGTACAAGCTACAAGCTCAATAAGGACAACGAGATTTCATTGTTCTACCTGTACCAGGATGCCAACGATGATGACGAGCCTAAAGGACACGCCGTCGGTATCGGATATTCCGTTGACCTATAACATAACCCAAAGAGTGACAACTGATGAAAAGGATACTTACCATATTGTTTGCCATTGTAACCTTGCCCGTAGCGGCACAGCACATGTTGGTTGAAAGGAGTGCGGGAGAGAACCAGGTCATTGACCTGGCCGACCTCAAGCAGATAACCTTCGACGGCATAAAGGTGAATATTGAGCAAACCGACGGGACAACAAGCAGCAATGCCATGTCCGACATTAACCAGATATGCTTCGGTGACTACACTGCCATTGGTTCTACCAATGAGAACAGCCAGGAGCTTGTGACATATATCACAGCCGATGAGATTGCCGTGAACTGCAAGGCAGGCTCTACGGTAATAGTGTACGGCCTTGTAGGCACACAGATGCTGAACGTGCGCACCACAACCGACAACGCACAGATAAGCATTGCAGGCCTGCCAAAAGGCATATACATAATAAAGGCAGAGGAGAGAACAGCTAAAATCACAAGACGATGAGGAAGACATTGATATTCGCGTGCCTGCTCATTGCCACAGCAAGCAAGGCACAGGTTCTCCACGTAAACAACAGCAACGGGACATATCAGGCCTTTGACACCAAGGCTACCGAGCGTATGACCTTCAACGAGGAGCAGAGACTGGTAAGCATACAGCTGAGGGACGGGGACGGCGTTCTCACAAGCCGTTTCAACACGGAGAAGGTATCAAGCATCGCCCCGACAACCGACAAGGCGACCAAGCTTGAATACGACCTCAACCCCAGCGTCACATTCGACGCGACCGAGCTGAACGGATATGACGAGATTGTAGAGACCATAATCACCGACGAGACAAACGACGAATCGGGCGATTTCGTGGAGAATTTCTCGACAAGCCGCATCGTGACCATAACCTTCAGCGAGACCGGTGTCAAGACCACCTCACTCCCGGATGGAGTAACAGCCACAATTGACGGCAGCCACATTATCATAAGCTCTACCATTGGCAAGATAGGCTACCAGGTCAAGGGAACCTGCAGCAACGGCTCGTTGAAGATATACAGCGAGAAGAAGTTCCGCCTGCTGTTCAACGGTATCACATTGACAAACCCCAACGGCCCTGCCATCAACATCCAGAGCGGCAAGACCGTCTACGCGTCAATTGTGAACGGCACTACCAACACCCTTTGCGACGGAGCGACATACAGCGCGCCGGCGGTGGACATCAACGGTGAGGAAGAGGACCAGAAGGGCACGCTCTTCAGTGAGGGACAGCTTATCTTCGATGGCTACACCAACGGCACAGGCACACTCAACGTGACAAGCCTTGGCGGTCACGCAATCTGCAGTGATGACTACATCAAGGTACGTGGTGGAAACATCAACATCCTTGCGGCCGCAAAGGACGGATTCCGTACAAAGGACAAGTTCACTGTGGCACGCACGGCATCATTCGCGCCGACAATTACCATCAACGCGACCGGCAACGGCATTGAGTGCACCGAGGGTACCCTAACCATCGAGGCCGGCAAGATTGACATAACATCGGCTGGTGATGCCATAAAGGTAGAATATGAGGAGCCGGAGGCTGACCCGGCAGTCATCCCCGATGCATACATCAAGGGCGGTTGCATAAGGATTACCACTACTGACGAGAAGAGTTCTGCGATACAGACCACACGCAACTACACACAGAGCGGCGGTGTAATACACGCCGAAGTCAAGGGCAACGGCTCAAAGATCATAAACAGCGACGGCGAGGTTCTCATCTCGGGCGGCAAGCTGACAGGACTGTCACACGGCACAATCGCCACTGACGCCACAAGCGCCGGCGGAATCAAGTGCAATGGCAACATCAACATTACCGGCGGAAGGATTGCAATCGCATGCAGTGGCAAGGGCTCAAAAGGCATCAACTGCAACAGCGACGTAACGATTGACGGTGGCGACATCACACTGGTTTCCACAGGCGAGAACCATACCGACAGCGCCGACGACAAGAAGAGCCGTGCAATCACCACCAACGGCATTACAATAAACGGTGGCAAGATTGTCGCAAGTGCATATGACCACGCAATTTCGGCCACAGAAGCGACAATCACCGAAGGTATTGTAAATGCCTACAGCTCTAACACCACAGCCTTGAGCACCGATGCCGTACAGAGTGGCGGATGGTTGCTGACAAAGGATGCGGAATAACTGTTGCAAACGGGACACAAACAAGAGTAATGATATAGATATTGACCCGCTACTAATAATATGCAGCGTTTGTGTCATATCGACCGCATGGGAGATATCTCGTTACTGTTTTTTTAGAGATCCCTCACTGCGTATCGGGATGACAAAATCTCAGAGAAAGAGAGCTGTTTTGTGGCCAACTGATATATCATCCCCTAAAACAAGATGGAGACTCATTAATTAGAAATGAGTCTCCATCTTGTTTTATAATCATCTTGTCTTTCCCCTTTCGCTCTTGCGCTCCTGCATCTCGCGCTCACGCTCACGGCGCAGTTTCTCGCGCCTGCGCAGTAACACCCACAAAAGTGCAAGCACAATTACCGACACACCAACGGTAACCCATTTCTCGGTAACACCCATCTCATAGTTACGGGGCATGAATATCATATACATCACAGCCGTATACAAAGCAAGCACGGCAATGGTAACGTTAGGATTTCTAAGGAATCTCATATCTGTACAGTTTGTGGCACAAGGCCTGTTTGCGGTGCAAAGGTACACCAAACTTCCGGTATTTCTAAAAAGAGCGAACCTTTTGCCCCTTTTTATAGCATATTTTAAGAAAATGTCCTATTTTTACGGGAAGAAACAACAATAACATCAAATATCTATGGCAAAGTTCAAACGTATTCTTTTAAAGCTCAGCGGCGAGAGCCTTATGGGCGAGCAGGGTTATGGTATAGACGTGAAGCGTCTCAACGAGTATGCCGAGCAGATCAAGGAAGTTGCGGCTATGGGCGTACAGATTGGTATCGTCATCGGTGGCGGCAACATCTTCCGTGGCCTCACAGGCGCCGGCAAGGGCTTTGACCGCGTGAAGGGCGACCAGATGGGCATGATGGCGACAGTCATCAACAGCCTTGCACTGAGCTCGGCTCTTGGTGCGGCAGGCGTACCCAACAAGGTACTCACAGCTATCCGCATGGAGCCTGTAGGCGAGTTCTACACAAAGTGGAAGGCTATAGAGGCCATGGAGCAGGGAATGGTGGTGATTATGGCAGCCGGAACAGGCAGCCCTTACTTCACTACCGACACAGGCTCATCACTGCGCGGTATCGAGATTGAGGCAGACGTAATGCTCAAAGGCACACGCGTGGACGGCATCTACACAGCCGACCCCGAGAAGGACCCTACAGCAACGAAATTCCAGGATATCTCTTACGACGAGGTTATCTCACGTGGCCTCAAGGTCATGGACAT
>JAFYWE010000201.1 GCA_017558165.1 Bacteroidaceae bacterium | reverse complement strand
ATTACGCTCTCCTCGCTGTCGGTGCACTTCAGGGTGGTCAGGTCAATGCAGTTGAAGAGCAGTTTCTTTACCTCAAGGGTGTTGTTCTTCTCTACTTTCTCCTCAATGATACTCTTTACGGCTGCAGCAACTTCCTCGTCGCTTACAGTGTAGTCATACTCTGAAAGTACGAAGTCGTATTTACTCTCGGCATCGGCGTGGTGGTGACCACATCCGCAATCATGATTCTCGCTCATTGTTGTATAATTTTTGATTCTCAATATGTCTTCTGTTATCTCTTTTTGTCTTTTTACCGATGTTTTTTTCTAATGCTTCGGTAAGGTCAACGCCTGTCTGGTTGGCTATGCATATGAGCACCCACAGAACATCTGCAAGCTCATCAGCAAGCTCTTTCTCCTCGCCTTTCTTGAATGACTGCTCGCCGTACTTTCGTGCCATTATGCGCGCGACCTCTCCCACCTCCTCGGTGAGTATTGCCATATTCGTCATTTCGTTGAAGTAGCGCACGCCGTACTCCTTTATCCATTTGTCGACGCGCTCCTGTGCCTCTTTGATGGTCATATCATTCTCTGTTCTTAGAATCAATGAATATTGTCACTGGGCCGTCATTTAGCAGTTCAACCTTCATGTCTGCACCAAAAACACCTCTCTTTATCGGTTTGTTCAGTACAATCTCCATCTCGTTGCAGAACTCCTCGTAGAGTGGCACTGATATCTCGGGCTTTGCGGCCTTTATGTATGACGGGCGGTTGCCTTTCTTTGTCGATGCCATAAGCGTGAACTGGCTCACTGCGAGAACATCACCGTCGATGTCCATCACGGACCTGTTCATAACGCCGTTCTCATCATCAAAAAGGCGTATGTTGGCTATTTTCTTCGTAAGCCATTCGATATCCTCTGTATTATCCTCCTCGCCTATGCCTATAAAAACAAGTAAGCCGTTATCAATCAATGATATAAGCTCTTGATTAACTGTTACTGATGCTTTTTTTACCCTTTGAATAAGTACTCTCATCCCTTTAATTGTCCTTTATGTTATTGAATATGGCCTCTGCCTTTGATTTGCCTACTACTGCGGCCAGTTCCTCGATGCTTGCACCCTTTATTCTCTTAACGCTCTTGAAGTGCTGTAGCAGTGCCTGCTTGCTCTTCTCGCCTATACCCTTTATGCTGTCAAGCTCCGATGCCGTCTGGCGCTTGCTACGCTTCTCACGGTGGAATGTTATGGCGAAGCGGTGAACCTCGTCCTGTATCTGCGTCATAAGACGGAATAGGGGAGTGTTCTGCTTCAGTCCTATGGTCTCGTAGTTGCTGCCTACAATCAGTTCCGATGTCCTGTGACGGCCGTCCTTTACAAGTCCGGCAATAGGAATCTGCAACCCCAATTCATCCTCGATTATCGAGCGCATGGCCTCCATCTGTCCTTTACCTCCGTCGGCGATGATAAGGTTCGGCATCTCTTCCTGCTCCTCCTTTATCCTGCTGTAGCGGCGCATCACGACTTCACGCATCGATGCGTAGTCGTCGGGTCCGGCAACACTCTTGATGTTGTATTTCCTGTAATCCTTCTTGCTCGGTTTCAGTTTACGGAATACTACACAAGCAGCGACCGCGTCGCTTCCCTGGATGTTGGAATTATCAAAACACTCTATAGTCATCGGTAGTTTTTCAAGATGCAGTGCCTCTTGGATCTCCTTCATCAGTCGTGTCGCTTTCTGCTCCGGGTTCAGCTTGTCTTCCTGTTTAAGTCGGTCGGCCTTGTACTGTTTCACGTTCAGTCTTGATAGTGCCAGCAACCTCGATTTCTCGCCTTTCTGCGGTACGGTTATTGTAGCGCCCTCTATCGCCATTTCAAGAGGGAAGGGTAGTACAATCTCCCTTGCTGTGCTGCCGAATCTCTCACGCAGTTCTATTATGCCCATCTGTATCAATTCTTCATCGCTTTCATCGAGCCTTTTCTGGTACTCTATGGTGAATGCCTGGTTAATGCATCCGTTAGTGATGTGCAGGAAATTGATGAAAGCGCTCTTCTCGTCGCTTTCAATCGAGAATACATCAAGGTCGGTGATGGATGAACTTACCACCTCGCTACGTGTTCTGAATCCTTCGATAAGCTGGTATCTTTTCTTGATTTTTTCGGCCTGCTCGAACTCAAGATTCATTGCCTTTTCCTTCATTTCAGCGATAAGCTTTTCCTGCAGGACCTTTATATCGCCCTTCAGGATGGAGCTTACCTCATCGATATATTTCAGATATTCGTCCCTTGAAATCTGTGCAATGCACGGAGCGCAACAGTTCTTTATCTGGTATTCCAGACAGGCGCTGTACTTGCCGTTCCTCACACCCTCGGGTGTAATGCTCAGGTTGCATGTCCTTAGCGGGTACAGCTCCTTTATAAGCCCGAGCAGGGCGTGCAGTGCACCGGCATTCGTGTATGGGCCATAGTAGCGACCGGCTCCCTTTATGATTTTCCTTGTCTTGAAAATCTTGGGGAAATATTCGTTCGTGATGCAGATTGACGGGTACGTCTTGTCGTCTTTCAGCAGAACGTTGTAACGCGGCTTGTGTTTCTTTATAAGATTATTCTCAAGCAACAGTGCGTCTGTCTCGCTGTTCACTACAACGTAACGTATATCGGCAATCTTTGCGACAAGCAGTCTTGTCTTCAGTGTCTGTTGTTCTTTGTTGAAGTATGAAGAGACGCGACGTTTGAGGTTCTTTGCCTTACCCACATAAATGATAGTCCCGCTGTCGTTCAGGTACTGATAACAGCCGGGCGAGTCGGGTAGGTTATTTACTATACCCTTCAGGTACTCTTCTCTTTCGCTTCTCTTCTCCTTTTCCATTACTTTCCTTCAAGTGACAGCAGGCAATCTATCTGTGCATCTGCAGGGAATACGTCACGTCCTTTCAGGCCTTCAAGCTCAATGAGGAAATTGATCATTGCCTTCTTTGGGTTGAGTTTCTTTACAAGGTTGTATGCGGCAAGCATTGTACCGCCTGTTGCCAAAAGGTCGTCGTGTACAAGAACCACATCATTCTCGTCAATAGCATCCTTGTGGATCTCAATCGTGTCGTGTCCATACTCCTTTCCGTATGTCTCGGTTATTGTCTCTGCGGGCAACTTGCCAAGCTTGCGGATGGGTACGAATCCGGCACCTAATCTCAGTGCGAGTGATGCTGCCATGACAAAGCCGCGTGACTCAATGCCCGCAACTTTTGTAATGCCCTTATCCTTGTAAAGCTCATAGAGCGCATCGCTCATCTCTTTCAGACACTCAGGGTTCTTGAATAGTGAAGATACATCCTTGAACTGTATTCCTGGTACTGGAAAATCGGGGATGTTTCTCAGGTTCTTAAGTAGTAGTTCCTTGTTCATAGTGTATGGTTTTAGTATTATCTTTAGTTATGTTTCTCTCCCAATCGTGTACGTAATGCTTGGCTTACGCCCTGTGTGGGTACTGTGTAATTGCGGTGTGTTACTGTGATGACCTTGCTGTCTTGCGGTATTGTTCCACGTGGAACATTTGTTTATTTCCGCACAAGTATGAGCAGTACGTTCACGTCGCTTGGCGATACTCCCGGTATGCGGCTTGCCTGTGCAAGAGTCTCGGGGTTGATGGCCGTGAGCTTCTGTCGGGCTTCGGTCGATAATGACTCAATGTTATTGTAGTCGAACTTGCCCTTGATGCGTATATTTTCCAAACGTATCATTCGCTCGGCGAGTTCGCGCTCGCGTTGGATGTAGCCTTTGTATTTGATTTCAATCTCAGTTGCCTCAACAATCTCATCCCTGCTGTCACCCAGTTTCTCGAGTTCACGCTTGAGTGCCTGGATGTAGTTGGCAATCGATTCAATGGTGACCTGTGGTCTCTCTATTATTGACGCGAGCTTGCATCCTCTTGTCAGTGGGGTAGTGCCAAGCTCCTCGAGTCCCTTGTTTATGAGGTCGGCCTTTATGGAGAAGTTCTCAATGAACTCTGTAAGTTTTGCAATCTTCTCCTTCTTCTCGCAAAGACGCTGGTATCTCTCCTCTGTGGCGAGTCCGATGTTGTACGCCTTTTCGGTGAGTCGCATGTCTGCGTTGTCCGAGCGAAGCAGTATCCTGTACTCGGCTCTTGAGGTGAACATGCGGTATGGCTCGTCCACTCCCTTTGTCACCAGGTCATCGATGAGTACACCAATGTATGCCTCATCGCGACGCAGTGTGAAATCATCCTTGCCGTCAATCTTCAGTGCCGCGTTTATTCCGGCAATGAGTCCTTGTCCGGCAGCCTCCTCGTATCCTGTTGTTCCGTTCACCTGTCCGGCAAAGTAGAGTCCTTCTATAATCTTTGACTCCAGTGTATGCTTCAGTTGTGTGGGGTCGAAATAGTCATATTCTATTGCATATCCCGGGCGGTAGGCAACTGCGTTCTCAAGCGCAGGAATCTTGCGCAGGGCTGTCAACTGTGCCTCCATCGGCAACGATGAAGAGAAACCGTTTACATATATCTCCTGTGTTGTCTCACCCTCGGGTTCGAGGAAAAGCAGGTGGCGTTCACGCTCGGCGAATGTCACTATCTTTGTCTCGATGCTTGGGCAGTAACGTGGGCCTATGCTCTGTATCTGTCCGTTGTAGAGTGGTGAGTCTGCAAGGCTGTCATTGAGAATTTTGTGCACCTCAGGGTTTGTGTAGCATCCCCAACATGGCAGTTGCTTGAGAGTGCGCGCAGTGTCGCTGTACGAGAAACGGTGGAAGTCGTTGTCGCCCTCCTGGATGTCAGTCAACTCAAGATTTATTGAACGCTTGTCAAGGCGCACCGGAGTTCCGGTCTTCATTCGTCCGGCAGTTATGCCGTGCTTTGTTATTGACTCGGTCAGTCCTTTGGCTGCAGGCTCAGCTACACGGCCGCCCTCAATCTGTACCTTGCCTATGTGCATGAGGCCGTTGAGGAATGTGCCGGCAGTTATGATTACGCTCTTTGCTAGGAATGTTGCGTTCATTTGTGTCCTTACTCCTGCGCACTTTCCGTCCTCGACTATAAGCTCTGTGGCGATGTCCTGCCACATGTCAAGGTTGGGAGTATTCTCAAGAATCTCTCGCCAATACTGGCTAAACTTCATCCTGTCACATTGTGCGCGCGGGCTCCACATTGCAGGGCCTTTCGAGCGGTTCAGCATCCTGAACTGAATCGATGCTTTGTCGGTGACAATGGCGGTGTATCCGCCAAGGGCATCAATCTCACGTACAATCTGTCCTTTGGCAATTCCGCCTATGGCAGGGTTGCAACTCATCTGGGCAATCTTGTTCATGTCTATTGTCATAAGGCATGTCCTTTTGCCCATATTGGCTGCCGCGGCAGCGGCTTCACAGCCGGCGTGTCCGGCACCAATCACAAGTATGTCGTATTCAAATGTCATATCAGTAGAGAATGCTTCCGTATGTTCAAAAACATACAAAAATAATATAACTTGACGGCAAACGCAAAATTTGAAAATGATTATTTGCCGAGGCGCAGTGTGTAATATAAAAAGAGATACTGCATCGCAATCCATGTTGCGATGCAGTATCCGTATTCGGGCTTGATGTCGTTACTTGTTTGTCATGATGGAGAGAATCATCTTGTCGGTCTGTTGCATGCCCTGTGAACCGATAGATGTGAGGTTACGTATTGACTTGTCCACATCATCATCGACAATGCCCTCGAGCGAGGTTACACAGTGGTGCTCCATTGCCATGACAGATGAGAACAATGCGGTTGATACAGCGCTTGCGAGTTTGAGCGCGCAGCTTGGTTTTGCGCCATCGCAAATTACACCTGTAAGGTTCGCGACCATATTCTTCACGGCCATTGCAACCTCGTTATATCCGCCACCCATAAGGTATGTTATACCGCAACTTGAGCCTGTTGATGCAACCACGCATCCGCACAGAGCCGACAGACGGCCCAGGCTCTGTTTGATATATATGACAGTAAGATGACTCAATATCAGTGCACGGACAAGACGCTCCTCGGATGCTTTTGTCTCCTCGGCATACACTACGACCGGCAGGGTAGAGGCAATTCCCTGGTTACCGCTTCCCGAGTTGCTCATGACCGGAATCTGTGCACCTCCCATACGTGCATCACAGGCAGCCGAGGTATAGGATACCATGCGTGTGAAGACAGTATCTCCGAACACCTTATTACGCGCCTCGCCACTTATTATGCGGCCCAGGCTGTGTCCCCATTCTCCTTTAAGCGACTCCTCGGCAACGTTCTTGTTCAGTCTGCGTGCCTCAAGGATGAAAGAGAGCTCTTCTATTGGGGATTCTGTCGCAAATTCCCATACCTTTTGCATCGACAGCTCGACATCTGCGGCAGCATCACTTACTGTGTCTTTGGTCTTGCTGTTATCCAGGAGCACCTCATTATTATGCTGCAGTAGTACGAAGTTCGTGTGGCTGCCCGATATTACAGCGACAGCTTTGTCCGAACCTGAAACAGCCTCAACCTCAATATGGAGTATGTCGCATTGTCCCTCCTTCAGTGAGACGTTTATGCGGTTCTCCTCAATCATATGTCTGCCTTGCTCCACAGCCTGTGGGGTGGTGTCCTTAAGCACCTCCAGACCATATTCGCTGCGTCCGACCAATGCGCCCAATGCGACAGCGATAGGCAAGCCTATCATTCCTGTACCTGGGATTCCTACTCCCATTGCATTTTTCAGTACGTTGGGGCTGAGTCTTACTTCAACGTGCTGTGGTACACAACCGAGTATCTCAACAGCTTTTGCTGTGCATAGTGACACGGCAACAGGTTCTGTACATCCCATTGCCGGTACGACCTCTCTCTTGATAAGTTCTATAATCTCTTTTCTTGTTTCTGTCGAAAGCATAGCTCTTCTCCATTTATATTCGGCATCAAAGGTACTCTTTTTTATAAGAACCTGTTTGAATTTATAAAAAAAGTTTTTCTTATATCGGAAAGCAGTGAAATAAACCCCCAAAGCTTGTACAAACTTTGGGGGTTACTTCAGTATTGAATATACTTTGTTTATTCTCTTACCTTCTTGAGTTCATTGTTTATCTCCTTCATGCGCTTTGTGGTAAGCGGGTAGATGAAGATGAACAGTGCCGAGATGGCCGCGATGCCTGCCGGAATCCAGCTGATGAGCAGACGAAGACCTTCAATGGCATCGGCTGTCTGCACAGCGCCCTCTGTTGTATTGAAGCCGAATATAGCTAACAACCACAGTACGGCCGATGTACCGAATGCACCACCGAATTTCTGTGCCATAGATGATGACGAGAAAATGAGGCCTGTAGATGCAGTCTTGAACTTGAGCTCGGCATAATCCGAGATATCTGCGTACATACTCCACACGAGTGGTGAGATGATTCCGGTGAAGATACCTGTTACAATCTGCAATGCCAGCAGTGTCCAGTATCCTGTAGCGCAGTCTGTAGGCACATAGTAGAATGCTATACACAGTGCCATGATAGCGAACAGCGAGTAGAGGAATGTGCTCTTCTTGCCAAGCTTGAATGTGATTGGTGTGGCAATGGCAACACCTACCATGTTCGCAATCTCACCAATGGTGAAGAATATACCAGCATAGAACAGGAACTCGATAGAGAAGAACGAGAGTGTCGCACCTTCGGCAATCTGTGTAGTGAAGTAGTAGGGGATAACCGCATAGCGCACCGCACCGAAGAAATTGAAGAACAGCACACCGCCAAGTAGAATCCACCATGGACCGTTATGCAGCAGTGACTTGAAGTCATCCTTGATGCTGCTCTGCTTGATGGCCGGCTTTATTCTCTCGCGTGTCATCTTGAATGTGAGCACGAACAGCACAAGGCAGATTGTACTTACTATAATCATAGCAGTCTGCCAAGCCTGTGGGTCATATGTGAGCTTGCCGCTCACCCCTGCCAATGTGTTGCAGAGTGGCTCCCACAAAGCAAGTACAATGAACGAACCTGTGTAGGCGAAGAACATGCGGTAAGATGAAAAAACTGTCTTTTCATCGCTATCTTCCGTCATCACTCCAAGCATTGAACCGTATGGTACGTTTATGGCTGTGTAGATGGTCATCATGAGGATATATGTGGCAAAAGCCCATACGTTCTTGCCTGTCTCGCCAAGGTCGGGTGTGGTGAACAGCAGCACGCCTGCAATTGCAAACGGAATGGCAATCCACAACAGGTATGGACGGTACTTACCCCATTTCGTTGTCGTGCGGTCGGCTATGATACCCATCATAGGGTCCGAAACCGCATCCCAGATCTTTGTCACAAGGAACAGCAGTGCCGCAAGGCCAAGGTCAAGGCCGAACACGTTTGTGTAGAAAATCGGCAGGTAGGCACTGAACACTTTCCAGAACATGGACGAGGCCATATCGCCGAATCCATATCCTATTTTCTCTTTTAATGTTGCCATAATTGATGAATTTTGTGTTTATTATGTTGAATTTTGGGCAAATGTAACAAAAGTGTGTGTGATAGCAAGCATAGCGCGTGGCTTTTTTGGTATAATGGCTCTTCAAGCGGCAAACTTATCTGGTGTGATCTGTTGTTGTCTATATGAAGGCGTGCGCTACTTTGTGCTTCCTTCACTGTGCTTTCATGTCTCCAGTGACGTCCTGCGGTGGTCAGGCTACGCTTTTTGGCATAATCCTATTTAATAATGGTATTTCCCAAAAAAAAATGGCCTTTTGCTGTTTTTAATAAAAAAAAGTTTATTTTTGCCTTCTGTAAAAGGTGTATTGTGCCCGCGAATAAACTATTTATTTATTATATAATTTAAAATCAATTCATTATGTGGTTATCTAAATCTTCTGTGGGAAGAAAGGTAGTAATGAGTGTCACAGGCGTTGCCCTGGTGCTTTTCCTTCTTTTCCATATGTCAATGAACTTGGTTGCTATCATCAGCGCCGATGGTTACAACGCTATTTGTGAGTTCTTGGGAGCTAACTGGTATGCATTGGTTGCTACAGCGGGTCTTGCCCTTCTTGTAGTACTGCATTTCGTTTTCGCTTTCATCCTTACAATCCAGAACAGAAAGGCTCGCGGTTCACAGCGCTATGCTGTTGCCGAAAGACCAAAGGGTGTATCTTGGGCTTCGCAGAACATGCTCGTCCTCGGTATCATCGTTATCCTTGGTATGGGTCTACACCTCTTTAATTTCTGGGCTAACATGCAGTTGCCCGAGGTTCTTCACAAAATTGGCATGCACGTCGAGCCAGTTGTGATGGATAATGTGGCTAATGGTTCTCTCTACAT
>JAFYWE010000200.1 GCA_017558165.1 Bacteroidaceae bacterium | reverse complement strand
CTGGATGCGTGAGGGTATAATGGATGCGCTTTTTCCCATGCTTTATTTCAACGGCAACAACTTCTATCCCTTTGTTCTTGACTGGCAACAGAATGCCTATGGCCGTCACATTGTTCCGGGAATAGGTGTATATCGTGTCATGCCCGAATATGGCGGGTGGTCACCCGTGGAGATAAGCCGTCAGTTGCATACCTCACGCAGTGCAGGAACTGCCGGTAGCATAATGTTCCGCACGGAGCATCTGCTTGATGGAAAGAACGGTGCGAAGGCCGTGTATGAGTCGGTCAACAGTATGCCCGCACTCGTTCCCCCTATGTCATGGGGTAAGGGTGGTGCGCCATCTGCTCCTCAATTGCTGTCGGTAAACAGGAACGATGGTTCTTTGGCGGTTAGTTGGCTTCCCGTAGATTCGCAAGAAGGTGAACCTGCTGTGCGTTACAATGTGTACGGCGCACTCGGCGATAGCGTGGATACCGGTGATATATGCAACCTGTTGGCTTCCAATCTCGCAGAATGTTCGATTGTGTGGAATTGCCGTACCTTCCGCGCCCTGACTCTGGCTGTCACGGCGGTCGATGCATACGGTAGGGAGAGCGAGCCTATGGTTGTCAATAGCGGTGATGATGAGGCTCTGCCTGTCAAGGAGCTCTGTCTGCCCGACCAGCCCGCATGGGGCGCACGTATTGAGGTGCTTGATATCTACGGTCGCAAGCTCTACAAGGGCAAGTATTCAAAGCGTATGGATGTGGGTAAATTTAAAGGCGGCCGTTACCTATTAAGGGTGTACGACCGCCATGGGGCACTGCTTTACAGCAGATGGTTCAAAGTGTCTGATTGACTCTTCTTATTTCTTTCCGAAAATAGAGAAATGTACGTATCTCTTGGGGTTCTCCTTCAGGTCCTCAAGCAACTCTGTCGCAGCCTCACAGGTGTTGTTGAGTCTGTTGTAGAGGGTGCTGTCCTTGAGGAGCATTCCTGCAGTTCCCTCGCCGTCGTTAAGTGCGGCTGTAATCTGTTCGATGTTGTTTAAAGAAGCCTCAAGCGATGCGATTATCTTCTGGTACTCAATCTCGTTGAGCTTTTCGGTCAACTGTAGCATCTCGTCCTCAAGTGCTACCAGTTTCTCGCTGGCTGTGGCAATGTCGCCCTTGAGCATCCTGTTGAGCTCGGCCGATGTGTTATTGAGTTCTACGGTCAATTGCTCCACGTTGTTGAGCGTGTTGTTGATTGCCGGGTTGGCAAGGATGTTGTTGAGTGAGTACAGTATGGAATCAACCTTCGGCAACATGCTGTTGAGCGTAGGAATCATCTTTGCCGCCTCGCCCATCGCACCGGCGTCAAGTTTTCCGGCGAGTGTGTCGCCTGCTTCAAGGATTCTGTTGCCTTTGCCCAACTTTATATGTATGTTGCTGCTACCGAGCAGTTCGGTCTGAACCTCAGCGATGCTTCCCTCTGGTATGTGCAGTCTGTTGTCTACGGTAATGAGTACGTATACCCTGTTCTGGGTGCTGAAATCGTAGTCAATCTCCTGTACATTACCCACTTTGTAGCCGTTTACGAATACAGGACTTGTCTTTACTATCTCTCCTATGTCGTCAAGCTCCACATAGTAGCTGTTTCCCTTGTCAATGAGGTTCACGCCCTTGAAGAAGTTTATCAGCAGATAGATGACGAGCAATGAGAGTATGCCCAGAAAACCTATCCATAATTCGCGTGTCAATGTCTTGTTCTTCATATCTTATTTCTGTTTATTCTTCTTAAAAATATTTATAGCCTCCTGGGTGTTCACCTTCTTGCCGTCAATGAATGCGACGATGAATGCCTGGCCGAACTTCTTGGATATCTCTTTCTTCTTACGCAGGATTTCATCGTAGTCGCTGCTCTCGCCGTATGTGTATTTGTACCAGTTGCCCTCCTGGTAGTAGTCGGCCTTAAGGCCTTTCAGGCGGCTGTCATTCTCCTTCAGCTTCTTGTCGGTGGCAAATATCTGTATCTTGAATACCGGTATTCCGCTCTTGGGCTTGTTGCTGTCATCAACCTTCGGCTTGCTGTCCTTGGCTTTTGCGTCGGCAACGCTCTTCTCGCTTTTCTTCGTGTTGCCCTTTGGCTTGCCGTACAGACTGTAGTAGCGTGAGAATCCGTCAAAAATACCTTTGGCGAGCTTCTTCTGTCCCTCCTTTGAGGCCAGGAATTTCTCCTCTTCGCGGTTGCTTATGAATCCGAGTTCCACTAGAATCTTCGGCATCACGGTCCTGTGCAGTACAAGAAAACCGGCCGATGAGACACCTCTGTTCAAGAGCTTGCCGTTGTTGACCATGCCGTTCTGTACCAGTTGGGCAAGCTCGGCACTGCGTTCCATGTCTTGTCCGCGCATGAGCTCGAAGATTATGTAGCTCTCGCTTGAGCGTGGGTCGAATCCCTTGTATATCTCCTCGAAATTGTCCTCGGATAGGATTACCTCATTCTCGTACATGGCTGCGGCTTTTGCTTCGACACTGCTTCCTGCTCCAAGCGTAAAGGTCTCGCATCCGTTGGCGCTCCTGTTCTTCGAGGCGTTGGAGTGGATCGAGATGAAGAGGTCGGCATTTGCTTCATTAGCAATGTTGGCACGTTGCACAAGCGGTATCTGCACGTCTGTGGTTCGTGTGAATATTATCTTGACCTCGGGGTATTTCTCCTTTACCATGTCGGCAAAGAGCTTCGATACGCTCAGGTTCACGTCCTTCTCTTTGGCACTCTTGCCCAACGCTCCCGGGTCCACGCCTCCGTGTCCGGGGTCAATGACCATGGTGAAGGGCTTCTCCTTGCCTTTCTGCTTCTTCTGTGCCGGGCTTGCGGTCGCCATCAAAAGCAGCAATAGCATTATCAACGTATGTCTTATGTATGTTGTTCTATGGTTCATTTTTTTTCTTGTGTCTGTCATGTTAAAGGACAATCTTTGCAAAAATAGTTCAAAATCCTCTATTAATCAAAAATGGTGGCCTTATTTACCTTCGTGCCCTTTAAAAGGGAAAGTTTATTATGGAGCGTTTTTGGGCTGCTCCCGAATAATTCCGGGGTAAATCCAAGGCGTTTTCTTATATTTTTTGTATTTTCGCAAATCTTAGAAGCTGTTTAAATTTCTAAAAAAAAGTTTTTCTTATACTATAAGTCGCTGTTTCGTTGTTTTTTATATTCAAAAATGTCTGTTTTCTTCTTTTTCTCGGTTACGTAGCCCGCTACGCGCCCTACAAAAAATAATAAAACACCCTATTTTTGCTCTAT
>JAFYWE010000199.1 GCA_017558165.1 Bacteroidaceae bacterium | reverse complement strand
TCCTGACCAGCGAGGAACAGAGGCATCGGATAGATCTTCTCCTCGGGGCAGTCCATGAGGATAAGGCCCTCGCCCTCGGCTACCGCGCAACGTACCTCCTCAACTGAGAGAGGACGCTCTGTCTCAATCCACAAAGACTGTGAGTGTGAGCGCAATGCAGGAACGCGTACGCACTGTGCGCTTACCTCGATGTCGCTGTGCATGATCTTGCGAGTCTCGTTGTACATCTTCATCTCCTCCTTGGTGTAACCATTATCGGTGAACACGTCAATCTGAGGGATTACGTTGAAAGCAAGCTGGTAAGCGAACTTCTCCACTGTTGGCTCCTCACCTGCAAGCACCTGACGGTACTGCTCGTAGAGCTCGGCCATAGCGGCAGCACCGGCACCGCTGGCAGCCTGGTATGTTGATGAATGTACACGCTTGATGTGTGAAAGACCCTCGATAGCCTTCAACGCCACTACCATCTGGATTGTAGTACAGTTAGGGTTGGCGATGATGTTGCGTGGACGGTTGTATGCATCGGTGGGGTTCACCTCGGGAACCACAAGAGGCACATCGCTGTCCATGCGGAATGCGCTTGAGTTGTCAATCATCACTGTGCCATGCTTGGTGATGGTATCGGCAAACTCCTTTGACACACTACCGCCTGCAGAGACAAAAGCATAGTCGACACCCATGAAATCGTCGTTGTGCTTGAGCTCCTTGACTACATAGTCCACTCCACGGAAATTATACACCTGTCCCGCACTGCGAGCCGAGCCGAAAAGCACCAACTCGTCAAAAGGGAAATTTCTCTCGTCGAGAACGCGAAGGAACTCCTGTCCAACCGCTCCGCTGACACCTACGATTGCTATTTTCATTTTATCTTATGATGATTAAGTTATCAAAACCATTACGGAATGGAGTGCCCGTACTACGCACAATCTCCAATCTGGCGCAAAATTACGTAAATTTTGAATATATATGCCCCTCTATTGCTATTTTTTTGTACTTTCGCCACCAGAAACGGCCTTCCGGGCCATCAATAGCGCATGATTATGATAGACAACTGGTTACAACGCGGCACACTGTTGCTGGGAGAGGAGAAGCAAGAGAGGCTTGCCCAGGCCCATCTGCTCATTGTGGGACTGGGTGGCGTAGGCTCCTGGGCCGCCGAGATGCTGTGCCGTGCCGGAGCCGGAGCCATGACCATAATTGACGCCGACGTGGTGGACGTCACCAACATCAACCGCCAGATGCCGGCACTCGCAAGCACCGTGGGACAGCCCAAGTGCGATGTGGTGGCCGAGCGCCTGCGTGCGATAAACCCCGACGTAAGGATTACCGTGAAGCAGATATTCATCACCCCCGAGAATGTCCCCGCGCTGCTTGACGAGGGAGGCTTCGACTTCGTTGTCGACGCCATTGACACCCTTGACCCCAAGGGAGCGCTCATACGCGGATGCTGGGAGCGCGACATCAAGATAATCTCAAGCATGGGTGCGGGCGCCAAGTGCAACCTTGCCGACATACGCTGTGGCGACCTTTGGAAGAGCGAGCACTGCACACTGGCAAAGAACGTGCGACGTCTGTTGCGCGACGCGCGCGGCAAGCACAAGCTACCCGTCATCTTCAGCGCCGAGGAGCCCAGACGCGATGCCATACAGCCCAACCCGCAGGGCGGCAAGCCCATCATTGGCTCACTGGCCTACTTCACAGCCACATTCGGTTGCTACATAGCAGAATACGTAATAAAGAACATATGATAAGAATAGAGAACCTGACAAAGAAGTTCGGAGAGCTCGAGGTGCTCAAGGGCGTGAGCCTCACCGTCAACAAAGGCGAGGTGATAAGCATCGTAGGCCCCAGCGGAGCCGGCAAGACCACCCTGCTGCAGCTCATAGGCACCCTTGACAAGCCGACAAGTGGCAAGATACTCTTCAACGGCGAGGACACAGGCAGGATGAGCAGCAACAAGCTCGCCACGTTCCGCAACAGGCACATAGGATTCGTATTCCAGTTCCACCAGCTGTTGCCCGAGTTTACCGCACTGGAGAACATCATTATACCCGCCCTCATTGCCGGGCGCAAGCGCAAGGAGGCCGAGGCCGAAGCCATGGAACTGCTCGGGCTGATGAACCTGACGGAGAGAGCCGGCCACAAGCCATCGGAGATGTCAGGCGGCGAGAACCAGCGCGTGGCGGTTGCCCGCGCACTCATCAACCACCCCGACGTGATACTCGCCGACGAGCCGTCGGGCAGCCTCGACAGCCACAACAAGGAAGAGTTGCACCGTCTTTTCTTCGACCTGCGCGACAAGCTGGGGCAGACATTCATCATCGTCACCCATGACGACAGGCTGGCATCGTACACCGACAGGACAATAAGGATGGTTGACGGAATGATAGAGTCCGAGGATGTTAAAATAAGTTAATAATAGACGTCGCGTTTTACTTTTCCCTGTCCCGAGTGTCAAAATAAAGTGGCATGACAAAACCATTATTTCTACTCCTCAGTCACTACGTGACAGCCAATTGCTCCCCTGCCCTTAGGGGAGCTCCGCGAAGCGGTGAGGGGTTAAGCATGAAGAGCACTAAGATTTTTTATTAAAATTAGATTTAAGATTCAAGCGAAACTTGAATTCAAAGACTCAAGTCCTCCTCATGGAGACTCCTCAGTCACTACGTGACAGCTCCTCTATAAACAGAGGAGCACCCCGGTGGCGGCAAAGCCGACGGAGGAGTTAAAAATCAGCAAACAAGAGACATAATAACTTAAAACATAACAAATAATGAAAAAGACACTTTTCTTTGTAGTTGCCGCAATGGCTGCGACACTCTCATTTGCACAGGCAGGCCGTGGCCAGCAGCCACAGCGCCAGCAGTTGAACCCCGAGGACATGGCATTGCGCCAGACTGCACAGCTTCACCAGGCACTCCAGCTCGACAGCGTACAGTACCAGGCAATCTTCCTCATGAACTACGCCGATGCAGTGACAATGCAGGACAGCATCAACGCACGCCGTGCACGCGCCGAGAAAATGCAGGCCGAGGGCAAGCAGATGGAGCGCACACGCCCAAGCGAGGAGCAGATGAAGGCCATGATGGAGACGCAGAAGCAGCGCGAGCAGGTTCGCAACGAGCAGATGAAGCAGATTCTCACCCCTGAGCAGTACGAGAAGTACATCAAGATGCAGGAGGAGCAGCGCAACAGAATGCGCCAGGGCTTCGGTGGCCAGGGCCGTCCAGGCGGCAACCGCGGTGGCCAGGGCAGAATGCCAAGAAACTGATTCCACACACGGAGATAATACAATGAGAGCGACGCATGCAAGTGTGTCGCTCTCATTTTGTTTAGCAACAATATAGGTGTTGACCCATGTTCCGTTTTCTGCGTAAACTTGTCATCCTGAACGAATGTGAAGGATCTCAAGAGCGCACTGAATAGAGATACTTGACTTTGGCCCCTGCGGGCGTCGACCGTTGGTTCGCTACGCTCAG
>JAFYWE010000198.1 GCA_017558165.1 Bacteroidaceae bacterium | reverse complement strand
TGCGATGTTACCGCATCCTACGATGCCCACACGTACCATCTGCTGTGTCTCGCCACGTAGCATTGTTGATGATATGCCCTCGGTGCGTGGCAGGTATACGACCTCGCAGAACTCGCGCAGGTAGTCGAACTTTCCTTCCCAGTCGCTGCCTATGGCGAATATGTCGACGTCATAGCGTTGTATGTCATCGATTTTCTGGCCGAAGTAGTCCTCTATGATTATCTCGTCGGCATATCCTGTGGCCCTGACTGCCTCTACGCGCTCAAGTACGTTGTTGCGCACGTTGAGCTTGCCGCGTTCGCGGTCGAAGTTGTCGTTGGTGACACCTACAATAAGGTAGTCTCCAAGCTCTTTCGCGCGACGCAGGAGGTTTATGTGCCCCTGGTGCAACAGGTCGTATGTGCCGTATGTGATTACTTTTCTCATGTGTATGCTTGTTTGCGGTTCTTGTAAAAAAGATTGCGCAAATAGATGTCGCGCAGGCTTTGAACCAAAAGACAAATATACACAAAAGATATAATAAACGCAATTTCTGTCCCGAAAGTATTGGATGGCGACAAAGAATCTTGTATGATAAAGGCGCGGGTACGGCGGGACCATTATCATCCCAGCGGTAATCAGCCACACGTCCCGCCGTCCTGCCATATTCTTCATAACACTTCAGGACATAGGTTTGTTCATTGATTCTGCGTCTTTTGCAGGTGGGATACTGCTTGTATTTGTTGGAAAGATTTCGTAACTTCGCACATTGTAATCTAATAATTTGGACAAATATGTTTTCAGGAATAGTAGAGGAGTTCGCTACGGTGCGCAAGCTGGTGCGTGAGCAGGGTAACCTGCATCTTACGCTTACATGCTCTTTCGTGGGCGAGCTCAAGATTGACCAGAGTGTGGCGCATAACGGTGTGTGCCTTACCGTGGTTGACATTACAGGTGATGAGTATACAGTGACAGCCATGCATGAGACGCTGGAGCGTTCTAATATTGGCCTCCTGCAGGTGGGTGACAAGGTGAACGTGGAGCGCAGCATGATGATGAACGGACGTCTTGACGGCCACATAGTGCAGGGACACGTGGATGAGACTGCCGAGTGCGTGTCGGTAAAGGATATGGACGGTAGCTGGTACTACACTTTCCGTTATCGTAAGGATGATGAGATGGCTGCGAAGGGTTATCTCACGGTGGACAAGGGGTCGGTTACAGTGAACGGTGTCAGACTTACGGTATGTGAGCCAACGGATGACTCATTCTCTGTTGCGATAATCCCTTATACCCATGAGCATACCAATTTCCACACCATTACGGTTGGTACAAAGGTGAACATTGAGTTTGATATTATAGGAAAGTATATAGCACGTATTGCAAGGCGATGAAAAGCTTCCTTGAACTTGCAGCGGCGCGTCAGAGCGACAGGGCGTATGAGCCCGGTCGCGTGATTGAGCGCGAGGTGCTTGAACGCATTCTTGAGGCGGGGCGTCTTGCGCCGTCGGCCTGCAATGGCCAGCCATGGCATTTTACCGTGGTTACAGAGCCAGCGTTGCTTGTGGAGGTTGGCAAGGCGACATCGAGCCTTGGAATGAACAAGTTTGTGAAGGATGCATCGGCTCTTGTACTAATTACCCTTGAGTCGACGAATATGACCTCGAAGCTTGGATGCGGCATAAAGGACAAGGACTTCCCCATGATGGACTTGGGCATTGCGTCGGCATACATCACTCTGGCGGCAGAGGATGAAGGCGTGGGCAGTTGTATACTCGGGTGGTTCAACGAGAAGAAGATAAAGGAACTTGTGGGTATTCCGCAGAAGAAACGCTTGATGCTCATAATCTCCTTGGGGTACAATACGAAGCCCAAACGCAGGAAGATTCGCAAGGAGTTTGGCAAGGTTGTCTCTTTTGAGAAGTATTGACGGTTATGTAGGTGTAAAGGTATGTGTTTCCCCGCGTTTAATATGGTTTATTATGGTAAATAAAGTATATCTTGAGAATTTCGAGAGCCGTCTCATGGACGAGCTTCTCCGTTTGTGTACACAGTATAATGTCCTTGAGGGTACATTGCTCTCAACCGAGGATATCGATGCCCGTTGGCATGATTTGGCGCCCGAGTATGTGGCTGATGCGGTCCCCAATATTGCAGATTATCCTACGGTTGCGATAGCCTGGGCCGGTTATGTGGGTATGGCTGTCGCTCATCAGTGGGATGGTGACTGGGCTGCGCACAGCAAGGACGAGTATAAATCGTACTATGGCCCTGCGGGCTTTGATGATATGGATGAGAACATCGTGCAGAAGGTGCTTGGCTTTCATCTTGAGTCGCAGGAGGCAAAGAATATAGAGCAGATGATGAGACGTTTGGGCGAGACTGCGCTGACTCTTATACGTCGCGAGAATATCGAGCCTCAGTCTCCAATGGCGTTCCACGCCTATGCGCGCGCTATCAAGGTGTTGTACCGTATCGGTGCGGCCATAGAACTGAAGCGTTTGGGCTATAAGTTCGAGCAGGTAACCCTGCCTAATATGGGTGGCGGCGGTGCCGTGTGCTGATTCTGCACGAAGATGTCTAGGCAAAGCGTCGCGACAGAAGAATCCCGCGGTTGGTCTTACTGGCTTTTTCATTACGTTGGACTCCGGTTCGGAGTGATTGTTGGATAATATGTATAAATAACATAATAGAAGGACTCATCTGTAGATGAGTCCTTCTATTATGTTATTTCTTGTTCTGTTTATTAGAAACGGAAGTCAACACCAACTGTTGCGTTGTATGTGTTACGGATGTAGTTCGAAGCCTGTGTCTTGTAGCTTGCGTATGAAGCGTAGCAGAAACCAACGTTGAGGTCGAGGTTCTCTGTGAAGCTGTACTTTGCACCAAGACCGGTCATGAAAGAGTCGTTGGTGAATGAGATGTCGCTGATGTACTGGTCTGTGATACCAAAGTTGCTGAATTGTACACCGGCTGAGAGAAGCAGGTTCTTTGTTACGTTGAACTCAACACCAGCCAACAGCTCGTATGTGTTGTGGTCGAGGTTCTTGTTGTTATCGCCACCGAGGAGTGACTCAACCTTAGCATCCTTGTCAAAGTAGTATACACCACCAATCATGGCCTTGAACCAAGATGTTGCCTGCCATGAACCTGCGAGTGTAAGCATTGCAGGAGCATCGCTGCGGAGTGTGTTGCCGTCGGCAAAACCACCGAGATAGCTGCCGAGCGCACCGCCTGCTGCACCCTCAATTGTCTGGCCCATGCCAATGTGGTTCATGAAGTCGCTGGCCTTGATGCTCAACTCCTTTGTGTCGTTCTCAAGGTTGTTGATAGCGCGGAACTCATACTTTGCAGCAAAGTTGAAGTCACCAACCTTGTAGTCAACACCGATTACCGGAGTGAAAGAGATACCGCTCTGGTCCATGTCGATGTTCACTGCCATAACGTCCTGTGTGCCCATGCCTGTGATGTCGGCAATAGCCTTGATAGTACCCTTGTAGTTGTTACTTACATAGTTGCCGCGGATACCGCCGTATACTGACCAGTTGTCAGAAATCTTGTAAGCTGCACCTAACTGAAGAGAGAACATGTACTGTGTAGACTCGAACTCTGATGCGCCGTAAACGGTCATCGGAACAGGTGCTATTGCACCGAGGTTGCTGCCGAGCTGACCGATAAGGTTGTTGAAAAGGGGGAGACCTTCGTTGAACTCGGCCTTACCGCCACCACCAGGCATTCCGAAGAAACCGCTGAATGTCCAGTCGCCAGTCTTGTATGATGCGAGGATTGTAGGCATGCATGGAACATATACCTTACCCTCGAACTTCTTCTTGTCTGCTGAAAGAAGGTTCTCTACGTCGCGGTCCTGCCATACCATCTGCCAGTTTGCTGAGAGTGCCCAACCCTCCTTGAAGAAAGCTGAACCCGCAGGGTTGAAGTAGATAGCGTCGGTCTCCAATGAAGCGTAACGCATTGGGTTACGTACAAAAGATGCGCTCTGGTTTGTGTTTGTCAAAAGACCACCTGCGAATGATGAGAGTGCAAGTGATGCAAAAACGATAGCTGAAAAAATTCTTTTCATAATAAAGATATTTAAAAAAAAGTTTTTGTTTCTCTTGTTTTTAATTGTTGCACAAAAGTATTTAAATTGTGCAACGAGGTGAAAGAAAAGTGTGGTTTTAACAATTGAAATGAGTAAAATGAAATATGGTTGTACATTTTGTGCGGTAAACCATGGTGAAAAAGGTGTACAATGGGGTGGATAACGTTCTCTTATATGTCAGCGGAGTCTGGTTTGTATCCCATGTAAAAATAATAGCCACCTGTTGTTACAGACGGCTATTATATATATAAGGTGTGAT
>JAFYWE010000197.1 GCA_017558165.1 Bacteroidaceae bacterium | reverse complement strand
TCTGCTTTTGATGTAACCACCGTACACAGCAATAAAAGCAAGGTGAACAGGTGTTTTAAATAATTGTGTTTCATAAATATGGGTTTAGGAATTTAAATAACACATCAATAAAAGCAACTATATATATGCTGGCCCAAAAGTTGCCTGTCTTATTTTTGTGGTTCGCTTCAAGTCAACCACCATATAATTATATTATTATAAATAGGCAACAAAATTATCTAAATTCAACGTACTTACCTAAATATCGATGTTTACAAATTGGTTTACATGGGCTATTTGAAGACACAATAGCCTTGTACAAAGGGCTGAATGCAGAAGTTAACCCATGAAAGAGCGTAAAAAAAGAGCCGGCTAGTTGCCGGCTCCCATAATTACTTGTTGCGCTCTGCCTCAATCTCCTCGGGAGACATAGGTTTGTACTTGCCAAGGCGGCGTGCACCGCTCTCGTGTACAAGCCAATCCTCCTCGCCACGCATACCGCCGAATGTCTTCCATGCATCGAGCTTGTCGTAGCAGATGAAGTCGGTGAACTGCTTCTCGGCACGCCATTTGTCAATGAGGTCAGGAATGAAGTAGATACCGGGCTCTACAGTGAACACGAAGCCTGGCTCAAGAGCCTTGGCAAGACGCAATGACTTCCAGCCGAACAGCGGGCTCTTTGTGCGGCCATCCTCGTAGCCGACGTTAACCTCGCCCAGGTTCTCCATATCGTGTACATCAAGACCCATCATGTGGCCAAGACCGTGAGGCATGAACATACAGGTAGCACCGGCCATTGTAGCCTCAACAGGGTCACCCTTCATGAGGCCAAGATCAATCATACCCTTTGCAATCTCGGTAAGCACGAGCTTGTGTACCTCGCGGTACTCTATGCCGGGACGCAGGTTGTCGGTAGCTGTAAGGTGTGCGCGACGCAGGATGTTGCACACCGTGCGCTGCTGCTCGGTAAAGTGTGTACCCACTGGCATTGTTGTGGTGAGGTCACCGGCATAGTGCATGGCGTTCTCGCAACCGCTGTCAAGCAACAGCATCTGGCCGTCCTTCAACGGTGCTGTACCGTATGCGTGGTTATGGAGTGTCTGTCCGTTGATTGTAGCAATGATTGGGAATGAGAGACCGAAGTTATGCTTCTGAGCCTCGGCCTGCACAACGGCAACAATCTCAGCCTCGGTTGTACCAGGACGTACCGCGCGCATTGCTGCACAGTGCATGTCAACAGACACGTTAACAGCCTCCTCAATCTGGGCAATCTCCTCGGCGCTCTTGTAGTTACGCTGTGCCACTACTGCCTTGATGAACTTTACCGATGCCTTTGCAGCCTGCTCGGCAGGGTTGATACCCAACAGCTCCTGCAACCACACCTGATGCTCACCACGGTAAGGTGGAAGGAAATGTATCTCCTGACCCTTTGACTGGGCATCCTTTACATATGTGGCAAAGTCGGACATAGGACGGATTTCCTCAATGCCCACGCGCTCGCTCTTCTCCTTGATGGTAGGCTGCACGCCTGTCCATACGATGTCGTCGATGGTGAGCTCGTTACCGAAGATGATCTCCTTGTCGTTATCGACGTCGATTACTGCCGCAAGACCCTCATAATCCGATGCGAAGAAGTACAGGAATGTAGAGTCCTGACGGAAATGATATGAGTTGTCGGCATAGTTCATACCTGTGAGGTTGTTGCCAAGAAAAAGCAACAAGCCACTGCCCATTCTCTCTTTCAGCGCCTTACGGCGTGCGATATAAGTCTCTTTTGAAAACATAGCTATAAGTTTTATTGTTTATTCTACGGTATATTTCTTGTCATCCTGACGGAACAAAGTGCAGGAAGGATCTCTAAAGCGCCCTGGATAGAGATACTTGACTTTAGTCCCTTCGGGCGTCGACCGTTAGTTCGCTACGCTCTGTATGACAAACTACTTTTGGGTCAACACCTATATTATTGTTTAAATTTAAACAACTTCTAAACACACTTTTATAATCCGAACTCCTCAGTCTTGCAACAAGTTGCAATCCAGCTCCTCTTTCCCAAAGAGGAGCACTAAGTTTTTGCATTCTACCTTTAAACTTAAATTTAAGTTCTTAAGTCTCCCTCTTCAAGAGGGAGTACCCGCAGGGGGAGGGAGTTGTATACGGTTATTGTCTATCAAATGTCTTTATTATTACCCTTGATAGTCGAGTCACCTCCTTATCACCGCGCGCAACACGAACCACAGGTGCCTTGCGATGGTGGGCAAGAACCCGTAGTGCCTGCTCATGATCCTGAAACGCTCGATGAGCGATGCACGATGATGTTTCAAAGATAATCCATTTTGCAGATAATTCACAACAACTGCATCAACTTTAACAAGCCTTGTAGAGCTTTTCATCACCTTTATGCACCAATCGACATCGGCCGAGAGGCGGTAACGCAGATCGTACAACGGCGCGATGTCACGCCTTGCATAGAAGGCCTGATGACACACGAGCATTCCATCCCTGAAACTACGCCAGTTGAGGTCATCGGGCGCCTTCAGGCGTCGCATACGCACGAAGTTGCGCGCATCGTCCACCTCGGCAGTCTCGCCGTAGAGCACATGGGGCAACGAGTCGCACGCCATGGCCGCATCGGCAATACGCTGCAGGGTATCGGGGGAATAGAACGCGTCACCGGCATTGAGAAAGCAGAGGTAATCACCCTTCGCAAGCCTTATGCCCTTGTTCATTGCATCATAAAGCCCCTTGTCGGGCTCGCTCACAACGTGCGCGAAATCGATGCCGCTGGCCTTGGCAATATCCACGGTGCCATCGGTAGAACCTCCGTCAATGAGCAGATACTCATAGTTGGTATACGTCTGCGCAAGCACGCTCTGCAACGTCGGTTCTATTACCGACGCCGCATTGTACGTTATTGTTATTATGGAAAACCTGGGTTCCAATGACATTACTTCTTTACCTTTTTATATACAATGGCACCAATGATGAGCACAATTACAGCACCCACGAGTATTGACATGTACAATGACCAACGGTGGCTTGTCTGCATAAGTTCATCGACACACTTGAATTCAATTGTATGCTCACCCGCGGGGATAGGCAATGCGCGCAGCACGTAATTAGCGCGTACCGGTGTCACCTCCTCGCCGTCGATATATGCCTTCCAGGTCTTGTAGTAGACCTCGGAGAAAAGCGCCATCTTGGGTGCCTCGCAACTGCTGTGGTAGATGATGTTTCCCGGGTTGCGGTACTCTACAAGAGCTATAGAGCCCTGTGTGCCGTTGTTGTACTGCTGGGCATCGGGCACCTTGTCCATCCAGCACTTGTCGACAAAGGCAACCTCCTTGCTCACATTGTCGAGCGCGCTCATCTCCTCACCTGCGTTGTTGACCCACACTACCCTGTCAACCAGCCAGCAGTGACCGAAGGCCTCCCTGTTGAATACTACCTCACCGGCAGTTGTTCCCTGGATGAAGTATTTTGTATTGAGCATGTCAAGCACCTTCTTGTTGCCATTGGCTATCTGGTGCTCAATGAGGTCCTGATAACGCGAGAGCTTTGCAGGGCTGTAACCGCCCACCGAGTTGTGATGGCAAGATGTGAACGACTGGTTGAAGACACTGCCACGGGTATAGTCGAGCACCCTGTAGTGGTTGTCGCCCTCAATGGAGTGAATGAACTTGTCGGCCTCGGTAGCCTGAACCTCGGTAGTCTTCTTCTTCTCCATAAAATGGCTGTCGTTTACGAAGCGCTTGCACACTGGCCACATATCCACAAGGAACAGTACCGCAAGCAGCGCAACGAACATATTGGCCTTGAGGCTCTTCACAAAGGCCAGCGCATAGCATAGCGCGGCAGTTGCGGCCACAAGAGCGAACGAACGCCACGCATCGCCGGCAAGCATTGACTTGCGCTCGGCAATAAGGGCATTATAGAGCTCTGGTGTCTCGGCAAACTGGCCGTCGGTAACAGCCGTGAAATCGAACATTGAGCCACCGAAAAGTGCAAGAATCAATGTAAGGCCACCTACAACACCAAAGGAGTAATAGAGCGAGCGCAATGCCGACTCTTTCTCCTGTCCACCGGCCGAGAGCATCTCCATGAATCTCTTCACGGCCAGTATCGCAAGTGTTGACATTGTAAGGGTTGTTATCACAAGCGCCTGTGACGGAGCACGGAACTTGTTGTACAACGGCATATACTCGAAAAGGAAGTTGTTTATGGCAGGCATGTTGCTACCCCATGCAAGCACAAGCGAGAAGAGTGTAGCGGCAAAGAGCCACCATTTCTCGGCACCGCGTACCACAAACAGCGCAAGCACAAACAGGAAGCATACAATTGCGCCCGCATACACAGGACCCGATGTTCCGAACTGTGCCTGTGAGCCCCAATATGTAGGAGCATTGACAGCCATCTCGGCAGCCTCCTTTCTTATACGGCCCTGGTTGCGGGTGATGTAGTCAATCACCTCATTCTCGCTCACATTAGGGTTGGCGCTCTGTATGGCCTCGACGTAATTCATTGTGACAGCATACTCGGCATAGGGATAATATGCCTTGTAGTAATCGCTGTTCTTCTCTACCTTATATGCAGACGCCGCACCGTAGATATTGGGTACAAGCAAGGTAAGTGTCTCCATCTTGCCGTAGCTCCACATGAATGCGTAATCGACCTCAAGGCCTGCCGACTGGTTGTCATCGGCCACCGCAAGCTCCGAACCGCCACGCATGGAGTCCTTGGCATAGTCGGCCGTAGGCAACAGGATACCCACTGCAGGTGCCACTGAGAGAGCCGCAACCACGGCAAGCACTCCGGTAGCCTTCCAGTAGTAGTCCATCCACTTCTCCCTGTATGCGTAAATAAGATATACTACAGCCATTATAACCGCAACGATGAGGGTGTAATAGCTCATCTGCTGGTGGCTCCACAACAGGTTAAGGCCGGCGAACACAAGCGTCACGAGCGCTCCGACAAGCAACTTGCGCCTGTAGCACAACACAATACCGCCTATAAGCGGTGCCATGGTCGCTATCACAAGGCTTTTGTTCATGTGTCCGGCACCAATGATGATGAAGTTGTATGAACCCAGTGTATACACTATGGAACCGGCGATACTGAGCCAAGACTTGCAACCGAGTGCAAGCAACAGTATGTAACAGCCTATGAACGTGGCGAATATACAGCCTATGTGACGGCGCGATGCTCCGAACACCCTCAGTGTAAGCACATCGGCCGCAGGATTGAACACATTTGCAGGCTGCGGTGGATAGGTGTAGTTACAGGGCATTCCCGAGAACATGGCGTTTGACCAGTAGGAGTACTCGCCGCTCTCCTCATGGTACTCCTTGGCATCCCTGCCCCAGCCCATTGAGCCGATGGCATCGTCCTGCATGATATCCTTGCCCTGAAGCACCGGACTGAAGTATACGAGTGTCAATGCAAGGAACACAAGCACGGCAACAGCGTGTGGCAACAGAGCCTTCCAATTGATTTTCAGTTTGTCAATCATATTACTTTTTCTATTGTTTCTTTTTATGCGTATTTACGTAACGTATTATAGTTTACGATAGACGTCGCATGTCTGCGCAACCATACGCTCTATCGAGAACTCACGGCCACGTTCAAGTCCCTTGGCGCGCAACTCGTCACGCAAAGTGGCACTGACAAGAGTCTCCTTGAGGGTATCGAGCATTGACTGTGCATCGTTGGGGTTGAAGAACATTGCCGCATCGCCTGCCACCTCGGGGAAGCTGCTGGCATTGCTCAGACACACAGGACAGCCGTTAGAGAAAGCCTCGAGTATTGGAATACCGAAGCCCTCGTAATGCGACGGGAATACAAAACATAGCGCATGGCGGTAGAGTGATGCCATCTGGGCGTCGTTGGCCGCAATATGCACAAGCCTGTCGGCAATACCCCATTTTGCAAAAAGCTTATGTTCTGCCGCAGTAAACGGAGAACCGGTACACACGATCTTGAGATTAGGGTCAAGATTGAATATCGAACGTATGGCCGAAAGCCATGGG
>JAFYWE010000196.1 GCA_017558165.1 Bacteroidaceae bacterium | reverse complement strand
TATTTACATTGTCCTCAAGAAGTGCTTGTCTTTTTATGCCCTTTTTTGCCTGTTTTTCCCTTTTTCGCAGTTACATAGCCCGCTATGCGCCTTTGAAAAATGAAAAAACACTCTAAAAAAGTTCTATAAAAATTTCAAGGATATAAATTTAAACAACTTCTAAAGAGTAATTAGGCCATTCTTTACAGAATATTTTGTAAATTCGCGTCCTGTAACCAAATAGCCCGATACAATGTTCAAGAAATCAAAAAGCATCATCACATCAACCGTCAGCGGCAGCATTAAGGATATGTGCCGTTCCATCTTGTCATTGATTGATGCCAAGGATGTCTTGAAAATCGTATTCTTCAACCTCCCCGACAGCGACGAGGAGTACCTGCAGCACAACAAGGAGCTTCGCGAGTGTGTAAAGGAGCATTTCCCCACCGCTACTCCCCTTGTAAGCTACGTTGCGCAGAAGACCGAGGGCGGAACGTTGACAGCCGAGGTAATAGGCCTTGCCGACAGTGACGCAGTGGTAGAGCGCAACGCGCGTTACACCCTTCTCAAGAAAAACACCTGCCGCGAAATCATCAGCGAGGGTATCCTGCCCCAGGACATCACAAAAAGCACATTCGCGCAGGCAAACAGCATCTTCGCAGTCATAAGCGACATACTCACCGCCAACGGATTCACCCCAAGCGACATCTACCGCCAGTGGAACTACATCCAGGGAATCACCGTACTCAACGACGGTAGCCAAAACTATCAGGAGTTCAACGACGCTCGCTCCATTTTCTACGGCAGTGACGTATGGAACAACGGCTACCCTGCAGCAACCGGCATCGGTACCGGCCGTGGCGGTGTAATGATAGAGTTCAGCGCCATTAAGGAAGAGGAGGTGCCCAACAAGCCAATAGACAACCCCATGCAGGTGGCGGCACACAACTACTCGCAGGAGGTTCTCGACGGCAAGGTCATCGAGGAGCTCAAGGAGCGCACAACCCCCAAGTTCGAGCGCGCACGCCTGCTCGGCAGCACCATCTTCATCTCGGGAACAGCCGCTATCAAGGGCGAGCACAGCAACCACAGCACCAACGCCGTGGAGCAGACAGCCGAGACTATGGAGATTATGGACCGTCTGGTATCAAAGGAGAATATCCCCGTAGCCAACAACGGTTCACACTACAGATTCCTGCGCGTATACGTGAAGAACGAATGCGACATCCCGGCCGTGCGCGGATTCATGGAGGCACACTACCCCACGGTATGCAAGCAGTATCTTGTGGCGGACATCTGCCGTCCGGAGCTTCTTGTGGAGATTGAGGGCCTGGCACACATCTGATCATTGCCCTAGTCAGGCAACACGCTCCACTCTACAGAGCATTTTCACAACAAAACCATAACATATGAAATTCAACAAGTACATTCTGATGGCAGCATTGACAACAACAATGTGCGGATGCACATCCCATCAGCAGGAGAAGGGCAACCCGCTCTTCAGCGAGTTCAATACACCACACGGTATCGCGCCGTTTGCCGAGATAACAATCGACCACTACCGCGAGGGTATGCTCAAGGGTATGGAGGAGCAGAAGGCCGAGATTGAGGCAATAGTGAACAACAGCGAGGCACCTACCTTCGAGAACACAATCCTTGCCCTTGACAAGAGCGGCGAGCTGTTGCGCAAGGTACGCGGTACATTCAGCCCACTGTCAAGCAGCAACTCAAACGACCAGACAAGAGCGTTACAGAAGGAGATGTCACCAATCTCATCAACCCACAGCGATGACATCAACCTCAACGAGAAACTCTTTGCACGCGTGAAGAGCGTATATGACTCACGCGAGTCACTCACCCTCACACCCGAGGAGGCAAAGATTCTGCAGAATACATATGACCGTTTCGTGAACAGCGGCGCCGAACTCAGCGACGAGGACAAGGCTAAGTTGCGCGAGCTCAACAAGGAGATCTCGATGCTGCAGCTCGAGTTCTCGCAGAACCTTCTGTATGAGACAAACAACACATTCGTTGTTGCCGAGAGCCTTGAGGAGATGAAGGGCCTGCCACAGGCCAACATCGACGCCGCTGCAAAGATGGCCAACGAGAACGGCCAGCCAGGCAAGTGGATGTTCAACATGCAGCGCCCAAGCTGTAACCCGGTGCTCCAGTACTGCGAGAACCGCGAGTTGCGCCGCAAGGTATACGAGGCATACTACAACCGTGGAAACCAGGACAATGACCACGACAGCAAGGCAATCTGCGCAAAGCTTGTGGAACTCCGTCTTGAGAAGGCAAAGCTCATGGGCTACAACAACTATGCCGAGATGGCACTCAAGAACCGCATGGCAAGCACACCCGAGGCTGTATACGACCTGCTGATGCAGGTATGGGAGCCTGCAGTTGCAAAAGCTAAGGAGGAGATTGAGGACATCCGTGCCGAGATCCGCAAGGACGGTAAGGACTTCGAGCCAGCAGGCTGGGACTATATGTACTACCTCGACAGGGCAAAGAAGGCCAAGTTTGCTGTTGACGAGGAGGAGATCCGCTCTTACCTTGAGATCAACAACGTAATGCAGGGAATCTTCCACGTTGCAGGCAAGCTCTACGGCCTCACATTCAAGGAGATCACAGCCGAGGTTCCATCATACGAGCCTACAGCAAAGGCATTCGAGGTAATTGACCGCGACGGCAAGTTGCTCGCAATCTTCTACAGCGACAACTTCACACGCGACAACAAGAACGCCGGTGCATGGTGTACATCGTTCCGTTCACAGAGCTACAAGAACGGCGAGCGCATTGTCCCCATCGTAGTCAACAGCTGCAACATGACAATCCCCAACAACGAGGGCTATGCATTGCAGAGCATCGACAACGTTGAGACACTGTTCCACGAGTTCGGCCACGCGCTTCACAACTTCATGCGCGACGTACAGCACAGCGGTGCAAGCGGCGTTGAGCGCGACTTCGTTGAGTTGCCATCACAGATCAACGAGCACTGGGCATTCGAGCCAGAGGTGCTTGCAGTGTATGCAAAGCACTACAAGACAGGTGAGGTTATCCCAATGGAACTTGTGAACAAGATACAAGAGAGCGCAAAGTATGGTCAGGGCTTCGCTACAGTAGAGTACATTGCCGCATCACTCAGCGACATGGACCTCCACGTACTCACCGAGGTTCCAGCCGACCTCAACGTAATGGAGTTTGAGGCCAAGAAGCTCAACGAGCGCGGCATCCCATCACAGATTCTCCCACGCTACCGCATCACCAACTTCAGCCACACAATGGGTGGCGGCTACACAGCCGGCTACTACAGCTACATGTGGGCCGAGGTTCTTGACGCCGACGCGTTCGAGGCATTCGCTGAGACCGGCGACATCTTCAACCAGGAGGTTGCCGACAAGTTCCGCAAGTATGTGCTCACACCTGGTGGCATCGACGACGGAATGACAATGTACAAGAACTTCCGTGGCCGCGAGCCAAAGATCGACGCATTGTTGAAGAACAGAGGATTCTGACCAGTACAACAAACAAACCATATTACAGCGGGAGAGCCTTCCAAGGTTCTCCTGCTGTATTTATATGATGATATAACCTTTAAACAACATGTCATTCTATATTTGCAGAATGACAAACTACTTTTGGGTCAACTGCTATATTGTTGCTTTAATTTATGCTAAAACCATACACTCAACGAACCAACCACCACTCAACGGCATTATATAGTCAAGACCGGACGCTGCCGGCGGGAACTCAATAAGTCACTCAAAGAGAGACTGCGGTCCGGCCAACACCTGCATCACATCGGGACCGTTATTACCCGGCTCGGCAGCGTCCGTCTGATTAAGAACATTTTTTCAAACATCTAAAAAAACTAATGTTATGAGCATGCCAATGAGACAGGGAACCCAGCACTGGATTCCAAGCATCTTCAACGATTTCTTCAACAACGAGCTACTCGTTCGCAACAGTTCCACAGCACCAGCCATCAATGTACTTGAGACCGAAAAGGAGTACAAGGTAGAGGTTGCCGCAGCCGGTATGTGCAAGGACGATTTCAAGATCAGCATCGACGGCGACAACGACCTCACGATAACAATGGAGAAGAACTGCAGTAGCGACAATTGCAACTGCGGTTGCGAAAAGGAGAAGGAAGAGAAAGAGGAGAAGAAAGCTGACGAGAAATGCGAATGCAAAGGACGCTATCTGCGCCGAGAGTTCTCGTACACCAAGTTCCAGCAGACACTTGTACTGCCCGAAGATGCCGACACCGCAAAGATTGAGGCAAAGGTGAAGCACGGTGTACTGCGCATCCACATCCCCAAGAAGGCGAACATGCCTGCCGAGAAGAGCGTAAGGACAATCGCCATTGAATAAAAGCAAAAGAGTGCCACACACAGTGTAGCACTCTTTTGCTTTAT
>JAFYWE010000195.1 GCA_017558165.1 Bacteroidaceae bacterium | reverse complement strand
GTTGTTTTTTATATTCAAAAATGTCTGTTTTCTTCTTTTTCTCGGTTACGTAGCCCGCTACGCGCCCTACAAAAAATAATAAAACACCCTATTTTTGCTCTATAAAAAACTTAACGATATAAATTTAAACAGCTTCTAAATTATGATACGGACCGCCTGTGGCTGAACATGTTTTCGGCCATTGCGGTCCGTATATTTTTATATTCCGCTCTTTTTGCGTATCTTCGCAACCGTAAACAGAGGAAGGTGCGGGCGGTTGACCGCGTCTCCTCGCAAAAAAACATTACTTATGGATAAGGTATCGGAAAACCCTTTCAAAAACCGAGCAGATGGCGAAATGCCTCTTATTGTCGTTACGGCTCTCTTTGTGACACTCTATCTTGTGTCGAATGTGATGGCGGTAAAGGTCATCAGTCTTTTCGGATATTTTTACTTTGATGCGGGCACAATAACGTTCCCGTTTGCATATATGCTCGGTGATGTGCTCACCGAGATCTGGGGCTATCGTACGGCGCGCAAGGTCATATGGATGACTTTCGTGTGCAACATAATCATGGTGCTGTGTACGCAGATTGGCGTATGGCTCCCGGCGCCCGACTATCTTGATGTTACGGCCAATGCCTATGATACAATCTTCTCGTATGTACCGCGTGTGGTGCTCGGCTCGCTCGTGGGCTTCCTCTTGGGTGAGCTCTCGAACGCTTGGCTTATGGAGCGCATAAAGAAGATCACGAACGGCCGCAGGCTATGGGTGCGTACCATAGGAAGTTCTGCCGTGGCATACCTGTTCGACTCTTTACCGTTCGTGCTCATTGCCTTCGCGGGAATACTTCCCGCCGAGGACCTGTTGCTGATGATTGCGTTGCAGTACTTCATGAAGTTGTTCATTGAGGTGCTCTTCGGTACGCCAATGGCCTATGCGGTGATAGTGTTCCTCAAGCGCAAGGTGTTGCGCGGGCAGGTCGATGCCTGACCCTACGCGTTATATCTCCTACGGTTGCTGTACATTACCACGCGCCTCAACAACGGCTCGGTGTCGAGTAGGGTAAGGTCATACTCCTCGTACCAGTCCTTGTCAATCTCGCTACCTCCGTCGCGGTTGTAGTCGTCGTACGGCTCCTCGTCAATCTCGCTTGGCTCGTCATCGAAATCCTCGTTGTACTCGTCATCGTCATACTCCATGCTCTCACTCTCCTTGTGGGCGTAGAGTGTTCTTGGGTCTATGCCCAACAGTGCAATCTCCTCAATGGGGTATAGTGTATGGCGTCTATTGCTGTCCTGTGCATTCAGGTATTTCATGATCTCATGTATTATAGTTCGCATTTACGGTTCTCGCATCCGGCATGGCCTCTTGTCTTGCTGTGATGCCTTATCCTCTCGCTGCTGAAGAAATTCTCGTTGTCGACCCTTGATGACAGGCAACAGCGGTATTCGTTCAACGAGGCAATCCTGCGTCTTGCGACCCCGCTATCCATTGCGGCCTGTGCAACGGCCATCGTGACATCGGTGAGCAAGCGCTTGTCGCCCATCTTTGGCAACAGGTATTCGCGCCCGAACTCGAACTTCTTGCCGTATTTCTTTTCTATTTCAATGTCGGCAGGCTCCCTTGCGATGAGTGCTATTGCGTTCACGGCAGCAATCTGCATCTGTTCGTTGATTGTTGTCGAGTATGTGTCGAGTGCTCCGCGGAACAGGTAGGGGAATACAAGCGAGTTGTTTATCTGGTTAGGCTTGTCGGTACGCCCGGTGGCTATGATTGCGTCGGGTCGGGTCGCAAGTGCACGCTCGTAGTCTATCTCTGGGGTGGGGTTGGCAAGCGCGAAAATGATTGGACTATCGGCCATTGTCTCTATGTCCGAGCTTTTGAGTATATTGCCTTTCGATACGCCTATGAAGGCATCGGCATTTATCATGGCCTGCGACAGTGTGCTGCACTGCGTCTCAATGGCAAATTCCGTCTTCAGGCTGTTCAAGTCTTTGCGCGCAGTGCTTATCACGCCCTTACTGTCTACCATGATGATGTTTTCTCTTTTGGCGCCAATGCGCTTGAGCATCCTCGCTGTGGATATGCCGGCCGCTCCTGCACCGCAGATGACAATCCTGATATCCTCAATCCTCTTGCCTGTAATATGGCATGCATTGGTGAGTGCGGCTGCAATCACTATGGCCGTGCCGTGCTGGTCATCGTGCAGTACGGGGATGTCAAGCAGTCCCTTGAGCCTCTCCTCAATGTAGAAGCATTCCGGCGCCTTGATGTCCTCGAGGTTGATGCCGCCGAAAGTGGGGGCAATGGCCTGGATGGTGGCTACAAGCCTGTCGGGCTCCTCGTCGCTAAGCTCAATGTCAAAAGCATCAATGTCGGCAAGAACCTTGAAGAGCATGGCTTTGCCCTCCATCACCGGCTTTGCCGCCAAGGCGCCCACATTGCCCACGCCAAGTACAGCGCTGCCGTTGGTGACGACTGCCACAAGGTTGCCCTTGTTCGTGTATCGGTAGGCCTTCCAACGGTCCTGGTTTATCTCCTTTACGGGTGCGGCAACGCCGGGTGTGTAGGCGAGTGAGAGGTCCTCGACTGTCCCGAACGGTTTGGTGGGGCTTATGCCGGTTTTTCCTGCGCGCCCGTCGGAGTGATACTCCAAGGCTCTTCTATCAAGATTCTTGTCCATGGTTTTTTATTTTCCAAACAACAGCGCCTTGGCGATGGTTCCGCAGTGCGCTTCTTTTTTTGTTTTTTAAGCTATCCGCTTTTTGGGCATCTCGCGCTAATGTTATATCTTCGCATTTAGGATTGTCCTCATCTGTGTGCCGGGCAGTCTTTTAAAAGAAAGGACAGTGTCATTTCGAACCGAAGGGAGAAATCTCTTTGTATTATGATGCGTGGTTGCAGAGATCCTTTGACAATGCTTGTAGGATGCAAGCATTGTCGAACTGAACTTTCGTCGCTACGCTCTGTCGGGATGACAAATTGTTTTGGGACAACATCTGTCTAATTGTAAAAAAAGATTTTTATGGAGAACTTTCTTGAACTTTTGAAGAATAGACGCAGTTCACGTGTCTTTACAGGCGAGCCTGTGAGCGAAGAGAATGTATGCACTTTGATGAAGGCGGCACTCATGTCGCCATCGGGACACCGCATCAACCCTTGGGAGTTTATCCTTGTCGAGGACAAGGAGATGCTCAAGCACCTTTCTGTATGTAAGGAACACGGCTCGGGCTTGCTCGAAGGTGCTGCAATGGCAGTTGTTGTGATTGCCGATACAGAGAAGACCGATGTGTGGATTGAGGATTGCTCTATTGCAACCATAATCATACAGCTGGCGGCCGAGGAACTCGGCCTTGGCAGTTGCTGGGTGCAGGTGCGTAACCGCAAGGATGCTAACGGCGTGCTCTCTGTTGACAATGTGAAGTCTTTGCTCGATATCCCTGCAAACTATGCGGTGCTCTCAATCGTGGGCATCGGTCACAAGGCACGTGCTACACAGCCTTTTGATGAGGAGAAGATGCAGTGGGAGAAAATTCATATAGGTAACTTCGGTGGAAAATAAGAGAATAGTACTTGTAGGTGCCGGCAATATGGCAACATCGTTTGCCGTGGCGCTGAAGAAGAGCGGTAACGCACCTGTTGCCGTGTGGAGCCGTACCATGGAGTCGGCAAGCCAGCTCGGCAACCTTGTCGGCTGTGCTTATACCGATAAATTGTCGGCCTTGCCACCGGCCGATGTCGTTATAATCTCTGTCGTGGACAGTGCGTTGCGTGATGTAGCGGCCGAGGTGTCAGCTCTCTATCCCGATGCCCTGATACTGCATACGGCAGGCAGTATACCCCTTGAGGCGTTGCATGAGGCCGGGGCTGTCCGTTACGGCGTTTTCTATCCGATGCAGACAATGAGCAAGAGCAATATCGTACCCTTTGACAACGTGACAATATTCATCGAGGGCAATGATGAGGCAGATGTTGCATATCTGCAATCACTTGCATCGTCACTGAGCCGCAAGGTCGTGTATGCAACCAGTGAACAGCGCCGTTTCCTGCATATTGCGGCAGTGTTTTCCTGTAATTTCCCCAATGCGTTGTATATGATGGCTGCCGATATCCTTGAGCGTAACAACCTGCCGTTCGATGCCATGCTGCCTCTTATTGACGAGGCTGCAAACAAGGTGCACCGTATGCATCCGCTCGATGCGCAGACAGGCCCCGCAAAGCGTGGCGACAGTAACGTTATGGAGTCGCACAAGGCACTGCTTGACGACGAGCTTGCGGCAATATACGATATTATGAGCAATTATATAATGAAAAGGAATAAATAGCTGACTCCCTCAGTCCTTCGGACAGCTCCCCTAAGACGTGGGAGCAATATTGTCCCCCTGTCTTGGGGAGACGAGCAACGAAGTTGTAGAGGGGGTAAATAACACCAAATAATTATGATAAACTACGATTTGAAGAAGATAAAGGCGCTCATCTTTGATGTTGACGGAGTGCTGAGCCGTGAGACAATATCAATGTACCCGAGCGGTGAGCCTATGCGTACCGTGAACATCAAGGACGGCTATGCCCTGCAGCTTGCCGTAAAGGCCGGTTTCCACGTTGCCATAATCACTGGTGCCCGCACCGAGGCGGTCAAGGTGCGTTACAACGGTCTTGGTATCAAGGATGTATATACCGGTGCGTCAATAAAGAGGGATTGCCTTGAGGAACTGATGCTCATGTATGAACTCGCTCCTGAGGAGATGCTTTACATGGGCGATGATATCCCCGATTATGAGGTCATGCAGATTGTCGGCCTTCCCGTGTGCCCTGCCGATGCCGCTATGGAAATCAAGCAACTCTCAAAGTATATCTCACCAATCAACGGTGGCGAGGGCTGTGGCCGTGATGTAATCGAACAGGTTATGCGTGCGCAGGGGAAGTGGATGGATGAATCAAACGCATTCGGCTGGTAGTTTTGTCCACTAAAAAGGCATCTGCGGCGTTACGCAAATTTTGTTCCAACAGTCATTTAGGTTTACTGAACTCTTGTTGTCATAAAATTCGCAAGCCTTGCATTTGCACTTTTTATTGAACAAAACGCAAAATTGTTTTCACCTTTGACAACACCGGCTAAATCGCAACCCGCATGGCGCGATTGAACTTCGCGTAGCCTGCGACCCTTTGCTGTTGACGTTATCGAATCTTTCAGTTTTGACAACATCAACTCACCGCAACCCACGCGGCACCACTAAAGCGGTGCTACGCGCGACCATTTGCTGTTGACGTTATCGAATCTTTTAGCTTTGACAACATCAACTCACCGCAACCCACGCGGCACCACTAAAGCGGTGCTACGCGCGACCATTTGCTGTTGATGTTGTCGAATCTTTTAGCTTTGACAACACCAACTCACCGCAACCCACGCGGCACCACTAAAGCGGTGCTACGCGCGACCATTTGCTGCCGATGTTGTCGAAGCCTGCGGCTTTCACCTTTCCGTTTTCACCTTTCACCTATAATAATATACTATGTTAGATAATCTAAAGAAATACAAAGTGATTCTTGCGTCGGCGTCGCCGCGTCGCAGGGAGCTTCTTGCGGGGCTTGATGTCGAATTCGAGGTCCGTGCATTGCCCGATGTCGATGAGTCTTTCCCGCCCGAGCTTCAGGGTGGTGACATTCCTCTTCATATCTCAAAGAAAAAGGCCGATGCCTATCGCCCCGCGATGGCCGCCGATGAACTTGTCATTACTGCCGATACCATTGTGTGGCTCGACGGTGTGGCGCTGGGCAAGCCTGTTGATGAGGCCGATGCGCGTCGTATGTTGCGCAATATGTCGGGCAAGACGCACTCGGTGTTCACGGGTGTTGCAATAACCACCAAGGACAATCAGCGCTGTTTTGTAGCGCAGTCCGATGTCACCTTTGCGCAGCTTACCGATGACGAGATCGATTATTACATTGCCAAGTACAGGCCAATGGATAAGGCCGGTTCGTACGGCGCTCAGGAATGGATAGGCTACATTGGAATGTCCAATATAGTGGGTTCATACTTCAATGTGATGGGCCTTCCCGTGCAAAGACTATACAGCGAGCTTAAGGAAATCTAAGGTCGGATTATAGAGGAACTTGTTTTTTGAATTTCTCAATGCCCCTTTGCCGTCTTTGTCATATTGAGCGTAGCGAAATATCTGATTTGGAGAGATTCTTCGCTTTGCTCAGAATGACAAAACTCCGTTTTGTTATCGGTGAGTTTTGCAGCCATTAGTCGCGTGCAGCATAGACAAAGTTCATGCCACGCGGGTGGCGAAAAGCAAAACGAGCCAATGACTTTGCAAATATAGAATGACAGGCAAAATTGGTGTCAGCATTTATATTATGGTAGTGATATAGATGTTGACCCCAAAGTGGTTTTATATGCGATTTGTCATCTCGAACCAACGGTCGATGCCCGAAGGGGCTAAAGTCAACCTTGTGTGAGAGATCCCTCGTCGCTCCGCTCTGTCGGGATGACATTAATCCTTTGGTTATGGGTCAACTGCTATATTGTTACCATAATATTCTTGAAAGAAATTTAAACAGCTTCTTATATTATTGCCAAATTCTCGGCTTTGGCCCTTCTGGTGTAGACTGTTGGTTCTCTTTGCTCAGAATGACAAACTGTAATTTGTGTCATTCTTCATAAAAAAACGGTACTTTTTTTTGATGTATATATTCTTTGCATTAATTTTGTATGTCCAAAGAAGAATGTTTTGGACATAATTTGTTTGACTGATAAAACCCAATAATATGGCAGAAACAAAATTCATCTTCGTTACCGGTGGTGTTGCATCATCACTTGGAAAGGGTATCATCTCGGCGTCTCTTGGCAAGCTCTTGCAGGCGAGAGGATACAAGGTTACAATCCAGAAATTCGACCCATACATCAACGTCTCTCCGGGTACTCTTAACCCACAGGAGCACGGTGAGTGTTATATAACAATCGATGGTCATGAGGCCGATCTTGACCTCGGCCACTACGAGCGTTTCACAGATATCAAGACTACACGTTGGAATACCTTCACAACAGGACGCATCTACAGCGAGGTAATTGAGAAGGAGCGTCGTGGCGAGTATCTTGGCAAGACAGTTCAGGTTATCCCTCACATCACAGACGAGATCAAGCGCAAGATGAAGCGCGGTAGCACAAAGGAGAAGTTCGACTTTGTAATTACCGAGATCGGTGGTACTGTAGGTGACATCGAGGGTCTTCCATTCCTCGAGGCTATCCGTCAGTTGAAGTGGGAGCTCGGTCGTCGTGCGGTATGCGTACACCTTACATATGTACCTTATCTCTCTGCTGCAGGTGAGCTCAAGACAAAGCCAACACAGCACTCTGTAAAGCAGTTGCAGAGCCTCGGTATCCAGCCCGATTGCCTTGTGTTGCGTACTGAGCACAAGCTCAGCGCAGGTCTTTGCAAGAAGGTTGCAAACTTCTGCAACGTTATGCCTGACTGCGTAGTACAGAGCCTTGACGTACCTTCAATCTATGAGGTACCCATCAAGATGCAGGAGCATCCTTGACCTGCGCGATGCGCAGAGCGAGCTGGTGCTGGCCGGTGCAAAGAAAAACGCCGTCAAGCAGGCGGCGCTCAGGCTGAAGAAGCTGTTCATGGAGGATGACGAGTGATGCGTGAAATCCCCGCGTCCCTCATCACGGAAGCGGTGGCCCGCCTGTGCGTGGAGGCCAACCGCAACCTGCCGGGTGACGTCTGCGCGGCGCTGCAGCGGGCAGCCCATGAGGAGCCCTTCGCCCCTGCGCGGGACATCCTCGACATCCTCGTGCGCAACGAGGGTATTGCCCGTGAAAGCTGCATGCCCATCTGCCAGG
>JAFYWE010000194.1 GCA_017558165.1 Bacteroidaceae bacterium | reverse complement strand
GACCGTCAGACACTTGACCGCATGTGGATTCTCCGCAAATATCTCTCCGACATGACTCCGATGGAGGCAATGGAGTTCGTCAAGGATCGTCTTGAGAGGACAAAGGATAATGAGGAGTTTCTTATGAGTATGAATTCGTAAGGATATGATAATCAACAATAAAGGCGCACTTTAAAGTGCGCCTTTATTGTATGCTGTCTATTGGTGTATATCAATTAGAATGGCAGGTCGTCCGGGTCGTTCGCTGCCTTGCTGAAATCGGGAACCTCAACCTTTGGGGCATTGATTACGGGGATGTCCATTGGCGCTGCACCGCTTGCTGTACCACGCTCCACTTTCCATGCGCGGATATCGTTGTACCAGCGGCCCTGATATTCGCGGGCGTTGATGTCGAATGATACAGTCATCTCGTCACCGGCCTGTATGTTGAACTGTGCAATCTTGTCTGCTCCGAACACGTTGAAGCATACCTTCTTTGGGTACTGCTCGTGTGTCTCAATCACGTATTCCTGTGTTTTCCACTCGTTACCTGTCTTTGATACGCCGCCTCTCTCGGGCAGCACTGCGATGATTTTACCTGTAATTTCCATAATTCTTTCAAAATGCACGGCGAAAATAGTTCTTTTATTGCCGAAAAGCAATTTTTTCTCTGCTTTTTTGTTCGCTTTTAATTCATTTAGTTTTATCTTTGTGTCTAATACGCGCGCACGCGTTGTGCGTGCACTATTGTTTGGATAATTAACTAAATTCTAAATATCATGAACTTTACAGTATCAAGTTCCTTGCTGTCGTCTCGTCTGCAGACAATCAGCCGTGTAATCAATTCAAAGAACACCATTGCAGTCCTTGACTGTGTCCTTTTCGAGCTCAAGGGAAATACCTTGACACTTACGGCATCGGACCCAGACAACACCCTCAACACCTCTATCGAGGTTGTTGACTGTTCCGATGATTTCAGCTTTGCAATCTCTTCAAAGATTCTCATCGACTCATTGAAGGAGATCTCGGAGCAGCCTTTGCGTTTCGAAGTCAAGATGGATACCTATGAGATGACCATCTTCTACCAGAACGGTAAGTACAGCATGGTTGGACAGAATGCCGACGAGTATCCTTCGGCAGCTGTGCTTGGCGAGAGCGCTGTCGCTATCAATATCCCTACAAAGGTTCTCTCTAACGGTATTGCATGCTCGCTCTTTGCGACAGCCGATGACGAGGTGCGTCCTGTGATGTGTGGTGTATACTTTGATTTCACTCCAGAGAACTTCACTATCGTGGCTTCTGACGGTCACAAGCTCGTACGTTGCCGTGACTATTCAGTGACCGGTGCCGAGAAGTCGGCTTTCATTCTTCCAAAGAAGCCTGCCACACTGCTCAAGAACCTTCTCGGTAAGGAGGCTCAGGATGAGGTTGCCGTTGAGTTTGACGGTCGTTTCGCAACATTCGATCTTGGCGAGTACAAGCTCGTTTCACGCCTCTTCGAAGGTCGTTACCCTAACTACAACTCTGTAATCCCACAGAACAACCCACACAAGCTCACTGTTGACCGTGCGGCTCTTATCAGCACATTGCGTCGTGTGGCTATCTTCTCTTCTCAGGCGAGTCTTATCAAGCTTCACCTCGAGGATAATAAAGTGGTTATCTCTGCTCAGGATACAGACTTCTCTACATCGGCCGAGGAGAGCATCGCATGCAGCTACGAGGGTGCTTCAATGAATATCGGTTTCCGTGCTTCGTTCCTCATCGATATCCTCAACAACACTCCTGGCCAGGATGTGATCATTGAACTTGCTGATCCTTCACGTGCAGGCGTGGTTGTTCCGGCCGAGCAGGTTGACAAGCAGGAGTTGTTGATGTTGTTGATGCCAATGATGCTTACAGACTGATATGGAGCTGAATCTTAAGAAACCTATAATATTCTTCGACCTCGAGACTACGGGTATAGACATAACAAGGGACCGCATTGTGGAAATCTGTTATATCAAGGTCTATCCCGATGGCCGTGAGGTGGAGTATTGCAAGCGTATAAATCCGGGAATGCATATTCCTGAGGTGGCATCGGCGGTGCACGGTATCTATGACGAGGACGTAAAGGATTGTCCGCAGTTCAAGGAGGTGGCGCGTGAGATTGCGAACGAGTTCGAGGGCTGTGACCTTGCCGGTTTCAACTCAAACCGTTTTGACCTTCCGTTGCTTGCCGAGGAGTTCCTGCGTGCGCAGGTGGATATCGACCTCTCACGTCACAATGCAATTGATGTGCAGGTGCTCTACCACAAGCGTGAGCCACGTACACTGGCTGCCGCACACAAGTTCTATTGCGGTTCGGAGTTCGATAACGCGCACAGCGCGCTTGCCGATACCCGTGCGACATATAATGTGCTCAAGGCGCAGCTCGATCACTACAGTGATCTTGAGAACGATATGGCGGCTCTTGCAAACGAGTCCTCTTTTACCAAGAACGTTGATTTTGCAGGACGTTTCGTGTACGATGAGAGCGGCCGTGAGGTCTTCAACTTCGGTAAGTATAAGGGAATGCCTGTCGACGCGGTCCTTGACCGCGACCCCGGCTACTATGGCTGGATGATGAACGGCGAGTTCCCGCTGAATACCAAGCAGGCTCTTACAAGAATTAAACTGCGTGGTCTAAAAAAATGATGGATAGCCCTGTGGGGCTGTCATGGCCTCTTTCAGGGGTGTTTATAATTTGAGACAGATGATGAAAGGAAAGAAGATTGTTCTGGGAGTGACAGGGAGCATCGCGGCATACAAGGCTGCCCTGCTTGTAAGGTTGTTGGTAAAGGAGGGTGCCGAGGTGCAGGTTGTGATGACCCCTGCGGCAAAGGAGTTCATAACTCCGCTTACGCTCTCTACATTGTCGGGCAGGCCGGTGCTGAGCGAGTTCTTCAATAACGACAGCGGCTCATGGCATAGCCATGTTGAGCTTGGTCTTTGGGCCGATGCCATGGTTATAGCACCTGCAACTGCATCCACATTGGGCAAGATGGCTTCGGGTATTGCCGATAATCTGCTTGTCACCACATACCTCTCCATGAAGGCTCCGGTGTTCATTGCGCCGGCCATGGACCTTGACATGTATGCCCACCCTTCTACGGTGCGCAACATTGAGATACTGAAAGGCTATGGGAATAGGGTCATTGAGGCTACTGCAGGCGAGCTTGCCAGCCATTTGAGCGGTAAGGGACGCATGGAAGAGCCCGAGAACATTGTAAAGGCGCTGAAGGATTTTTTTTTGACAGGCAGTGAACTGGGTGGAAAGAAAATCCTGATCACTGCCGGTCCTACATACGAGAAACTTGACCCGGTGCGTTTCATTGGCAACTACTCTTCGGGCAAGATGGGGTTCGCCATTGCCGAGGAGTGTGCGCGTCGTGGCGCTGATGTCACGCTTGTTGCCGGCCCGGTATCATTGTCTACACCGCATCCTGCGATAAGGCGTGTTGATGTGGAGTCGGCTCGTGAGATGTGTGAGGCCGCGACCTCGGCTTTCCCGTCATGCGATGCCGCGGTCCTTTGTGCCGCTGTAGCAGATTACCGTCCAACTGTGCAGGCAAGCCGTAAGATAAAGCGCACGTCGGACGGCATGACCATAGAGCTTGAGGCTAATCCGGATATCGCGGCAACGCTCGGCAACGCCAAGAAGGAGGGGCAGTGTATGGTCGGTTTTGCCCTTGAGACGAATGACGGTGAGGAGAACGCGCGCCTGAAACTTGCGAAGAAGAACCTTGATTTCATTGTGCTCAACTCCCTTGAGGACAAGGGTGCCGGCTTTGCG